>NZ_ANBC01000834.1 GCF_000341125.1 Nocardiopsis lucentensis DSM 44048
TCGGCGGCGCCCGCGGCGACCTCGGCCAGGGCGCGGGTGGGGCCCACGCGGCTGTCGCGCAGGGCGGCCCGGTGGGCCTCGGTGAACCGGCCGAACAGGGGCTCGCCCGCCAGGTGCACGACCGCGTCCACACCGTCGAGCAGGTCGGCGGCGGGAGCACCGGGGTCCCACCGGCGCTCGTCCCGGCCTTGCGCAGTTCGGCGGACCAGGCGGATCACACGGTGTCCACCGGTGGTGAGCAGGGCGCACAGGTTGCGTCCCACGAGTCCGCTCGCCCCGGTGACCGCGACCGTGACCGGGGTGTCGTGCCAGGCGCGGGCTCGGGCCCCGGCGGCGAGGTCGTCGGCGAGTTGGGCGTGCCGGTAGACGAACATCGGCCGCAGCAGCGTGTTCGGCAGGGTGGTGGCGATCCGGTCGGTCACCAGGGTGGCGTCGTCGGCCTCGACGGCGAAGTCGTGGACGTGGGTCCAGCTCAGCAGCGGCGCCAGCGGCCGGGAGACCAGCCGGTCGGCGAACCGGCGCGGCGGATCGTAGCGTTCGGGCAGGTGGGCGGCGACCCAGCGCACTCCGCCCGGAAGGCCGAGCACGGCGGTGCCGTCGCGCAGGGAACCGGTCTCGGTGAGGGGGCGGACGGGGTGCCAGGGCGGGGCGAGCCGGGCGAGGGCCCCCGGCCGGGTGTGCCAGTCGAAGACCTCGTCCCGTGGTGCGGGCACCACGCTGGAATACCGGAAGACCATGCCCCTCCCTCGATCTCGCGCTGGGACCACGCTAACGCGCCGGATCCGCCGAGGACGTCCGCCCCCGCGCGTCGCGCGGCGCGACCCCCTGTGACACCGCACACACCCGTAGCCCGCACGCCTTCCGCGACCTGCCCGGACGCCCCGCCCGCCGGTCGTGGCCGCCGCCCGAGCACCGTGGGCGCCGGCGGGCCCCTAACGGGAGCGGCGTTCGGCGTCGCGCCGCAGGACCGCGCGCAGTCCGAGCTCGTAACCGAACACGCCGCACCCGGCGACGTACCCGGCGGCCACCGGCGCGGTCACGGAGGTGTGTCGGAACTCCTCACGGGCGTAGACGTTGGAGATGTGCACCTCCACCACCGGCGCCTCGACGGCGTCGATCGCGTCGCGCAGCGCGATGCTGTAGTGGGCGTAGGCCCCCGGGTTGAGGACCACTCCCGCCCAGTGGCGTGCGGCGTGGACGTGGTCGACCATCGCGCCCTCGCTGTTGCTCTGCGCGCAGACCACCTCCACCCCCAGCTCCTCGCCCAGCTCGACCACGCGCCGCTCGACCTCGGCGAGCGTGGTGGTGCCGTACTGCTCGGGGTCGCGGGTGCCCAACAGGTTGAGGTTGGGGCCGTTGAGCAGTAGGACGGTACGGGAGTGGTCTGGGCCGTCGGTCATCGAGCGGATACTCCTTCACGCTGGTCGGATCCCCTCAGCCTAGGGCGTTTCCCGATCCCCGCACCGGCCGGGGTGGCCCCGGTCACGTCCGCGCCCGACGGAGCGGATAGCATACCGACCAGTCGGTTGACGATTGTCGAGGAGGCAGCCCGTGACATCCACCCTGTTGTCCGCACGCGACGTGCGGTTCCTGCTCTACGAGTGGCTGAACGTGGACTCCCTCACCGGTCGCCCCCGGTACGCCGAGCACTCGCGTGAGACCTTCGACGCCGCGCTCGACCTCGCCGAACGCGTGGCCACCGACCACTTCGCCCCGCACAACAAGGCCAACGACGCCTCCGAGCCGCGCTTCGACGGCGAGCGCGTCCACGTCATCCCCGAGGTCCGCAAGGCCCTGGAGGTCTACGCCGAGACCGGCCTGGCGGCGATGTCCATGGACGCCTCCGTCGGCGGGGCGCAGATCCCCCAGGTCGTCGCCAGCGCGTGCAACGCCTACTTCCAGGCCGCCAACCTCGCCACCTCCGCCTACCCCTTCCTGACCTCCGGCAACGCCCGCCTGCTCCTGGCCCACGGCACGCCCGAGCAGATCGACACGTGGGTCCGGCCCATGGTCGAGGGCCGTTTCACCGGAACCATGTGCCTGTCCGAACCCCACGCGGGCAGCTCCCTGGCCGACATCACCACCCGCGCCGAGGACGCCGGGGACGGCACCTACCGGATCTTCGGCAACAAGATGTGGATCTCGGCGGGCGACCACGAGCTGACGGAGAACATCGTCCACCTGGTGCTGGCCAAGCTCCCCGGTGGGCCGCCCGGGGTCAAGGGCATCTCGCTGTTCGTCGTGCCCAAGTACCTGGTGGCCGGGGACGGGTCGACCGGGGAGCGCAACGACGTCGTCCCGGCCGGGCTCAACCACAAGATGGGCTACCGGGGCACGGTCAACGCCCTGCTCAACTTCGGCGAGGGCGCGCACACCCCCGGCGGCGCCCCGGGAGCCGTCGGCTACCTGGTCGGTGAGCCGCACCAGGGCCTCGAGTACATGTTCCACATGATGAACGGCGCCCGGATCGGTGTGGGCGCGGGGGCCATGGCCGTGGGCTACACCGGTTACCTCAAGTCCCTGGCCTACGCGCGCGAGCGCCTCCAGGGCCGCCCGCTCGGTGAGAAGGACCCCTCCCGGCCGCAGGTGCCCATCGTCGAGCACACCGACGTGCGCCGGATGCTGCTGGCCCAGAAGAGTTACGTGGAGGGCGCCCTCGCCCTGGTCCTGTACTGCGCCCGGCTGGTCGACGAGACCGCCAGCGCCGCCGACGACGCGGCGCGCGAACGCGCGCGGCTGCTCTTGGACATGCTCACGCCGATCGTCAAGAGCTGGCCCTCCCAGTGGTGCCTGGAGGCCAACAGCCTGGCCATCCAGGTGCACGGCGGATACGGGTACACGCGCGAGTACGACGTCGAGCAGCACTACCGGGACAACCGCCTCAACGCGATCCACGAGGGCACGCACGGCATCCAGGCCCTGGACCTGCTCGGCCGCAAGGCCGTCCTGGACGGCGGCGCGCGGCTCGGAGTGTTCCTGGAGACCGCCCGGGAGACCGTCGAACGGGCGCGCGGCCTCGGCGGCTCCGAGGCCGAGTTCGCGGACCGGCTGGCCGCGTCCTTGGACCGGGCCGCGCAGACCACCGCCGCAGCCTGGGCGGACGGCGATCCCGCGGTGGCCCTGGCCAACGCGACCTCCTACATGGAGGCGGTGGGGCACGTGGTGGTCGCGTGGATGTGGTTGGAGCAGCTCGTCGCGGCGCACGGCCGCGAGGGCGCGTTCTACGAGGGCAAGCGCGCGGCGGGCGCGTTCTTCTTCCGGTACGAGCTCCCCCGCACCGGGCCGTGGTTCGACCTGGTGGCCTCGCGCGACCGTACGGTGCTGGACGTGTCCCCGGACGTGCTCTGAGCCCGCGGGAACTCAGGCGCGCCGGCCGCGGCTCCAGGCGACGGTAGGACGGCCGGGACCCACCGGCGACGGATCGGGCTCGGCGTCCCCGCCCTCGGGGAAGGCCGCGGCCGTTCTCACCCGAAACCGGAACTTCGTGTGTCCGATTCGCGTCAGAACGTGATGAACGCCCCGTCATCACCTCCCCCTGAGAGGCCGTCATGCCGTCGCGCCACCGTGTGTTCCCCACCCTGCCGCTGGCCGCCCTCCTCCTGGCCGTGGGCTGCGCACCGGGACCGCACCTGCGCTCCAGTGAGCGCCTCGACGACCTCCTGCTCGGCCCCGACGCGTATCCGGACGGATTCACCGTCGAAGCCGCCCCGATCGACGCCCTCGACGAGATGGCGGTGTCCGAACCGGTGGTCGACGGCGTCGAACCCGCCGAGTGCGCGCACATGTTCGACGAGGGGACGGCGGCGCTCCCGAAGGGGGCCACCGAAGGCGCCGCGCAGATCGCCACCTCCGCCATCCCGCCCGTCCTGTACAGCTACGTGCTGGCGTCGGGCGGTCCTGCCGAGGACACCGCCGCGGGCTGGGCCGGCCTGGTGGACCGGTGCTCGGAGATGACGGCGGTCGTGGACGGACTGGAGCTGCGGGGCGGCCTGACCGCCGAGGACTCCCCGTACCTGCCCGACGGAGGCGGGATGGTCGCGATGGATCTGACACGCAACGGGATGGACATGTCCGCGCGCGTCGCCTGGGGCCGGGTGGGCGATGTCCACTTCGTCCTGAGGTCCCGGGACCTGGACGCGGCGCCCGCGGTCTCGACACCGGATCTGGTCGACACCTGCGTCGAGGTCCCCACCGACTTCGACTGCGTCGAGGAGCAGCGGGAGGAGAGGGCCGCCCAGGCCCGTGCGAGGGCGGCCGACGAGTTCGGAGTCGTGCTGTTCAGGGCCGTGCGGGCCCTGGAGGAGGAGGGCTGAGCCGGGAATCCGTCTCCGTCGCGGAACCGCGCGCTCGCGACAGGCGTCAGAGGGAGCCGAACCCCGTCACCCCGTTGGAAGGGTCCCGATGCCTCCGGTCCGCGGACGCCGCACACTCCTGTACCTCCTCCCCCTCGCCGCGCTGGTGGCGGCTGTCGGCTGCGCGCCGCGCCTGGAACTGCAAAGTGCCCCGCGCCTGGAACCCCTGCTGCCGGAGTCCGACGCCTATCCGGAGGGGTTCTCGTTCGAGCGCCTCGACCTCGACGCACTGAACGAGATGTCGGTGTCCGCCGCCCATCCGTTCGAGGCCTCCGGACTCTCCCGTTGCGAGGAGGCGGTGAACCGGGCGACGCGGCCGTTTCCCGAGGGACCCGCCGGGGTCACCGGACAGCGCGCGCTCTCGCGCACCGAACCCCCCGCCATCTACTCCTACGCACTGGTCTTGGGTGAGGCCCCCGAGGAGTGGGCCGACGCCTCGGAGGGGGTGTCCTTGGACAGCTGTTCCAACGCGAGAGTGGCCCTGGACGAGACCGAGATGAGTGGCGGAGTGACCGTCGAGGACTCCCCCGCCCTGCCCGAGAACGGCCGCATGATCTCGGCGACCCTGTCCGACGCAGGCGCGGAACTGTTCGTGCGGAGCGCGTGGGGGCGGGTCGGGAACGTCCACTTCACCCTGATGTACACCGAGCCGAACGACGACCCGTCATCCTCGTCGTCCTCATTGTCCTACGACGTCATCGAGGCGTGCAGCGACTCCAACCCGGGCAGCTCCGAATGGAGCGACTGCTACGACCAGCAGGTGCTGGAGCGCGCCGACCAGGACCGGCAGCAGACGGCGGACGAGTTCGACGCGGTCCTGACCGCGGCCATGGACGCCCTGGCGGACAGCGCCTGAGCCGCCCCCGCCCGCGCCGGCCTCAGACGGCCTCGCGCCGCTGGAGGTAGGAGAAGGCCCCCCACCCCGGCAGCACCGGGAACCAGAAGGTGAGCACCCGGAACAGCAGGACCGCCGGGAGCGACACCGCCGCCGGTACCCCGACGACCGTGGTCAGACCGCCGATCAGCGCGGCCTCCACCGCGCCCAGCCCGCCGGGGGTGGGCGCGGCCGACCCGATCGCGTTGCCCGCCAGGAAGACGACCGCGACCGCGACCAGGCTGACCCCCGTGTCCGGCCCGGCGAAGGCCAGCACCGAGAAGTGCAGGCACAGCACGAACGCCACGGTCAACAGCACCGTCCCGCCCAGCCCGAGCACCAGGCTGGCCGGGCGTTGGAGGGTGTCCAGCAACCGGGGCAGCACCCCCCGCAGGTAGGGCCCGACCCGCTCCGCGACCCGGCGCCGCAGGCCGGGTAGGAGCAGGACCGCGGCGACGGTGGCCGTGCCCGCGACGCTGACACCGATGACGGTGGGTGAGGGGGTGAAACCCGTCCAGTACGAGGTCCCCGTCAGGTAGGCGCACACCAGCAGGAGCGGCACGTGCACCAGGAACCCGACGAGCTGGGTCAGGCCGACCGCCGAGAGCGCCAGCGGCGCGGGCGCGCCCGCCTTGACCACGAAACGGCTGTTGATCGCGATCGAGCCCAGCCCGGCGGGGGCGGCGATCCGCACGAACGAGCCCGCGTACTGCACCATGACCGTGCGCCACCACGGCAGCGGGATGGGGACGAACCCGATGAGGACCATCGCCGCGGCGACCATGCACAGGGTCGCCATGGCGAACGCGGCGACCGTCCAACCGGGGTCGGCGTCGCCGATCCCCCGCAGGTCCACACCGGCGAGCTGGTAGGCCAGGACCAGTCCGACCGCGGTCGCCACGATCACGCTGACGATCGTGCGCGGCCGCATCCGCTCCAGTCGCGCCGGCGCGGCGGGGGGCTCCGGTGCGACCTCGACGATCCGCGCGCGCAGGTCGCTGAGCAGATCCGGTCGCGACCGCAACCGCGCGCGCAGGGGGTAGGGCAGCCCCGCGGCCTGGAGCAGCGGCAGGACACGGGCGGTGGCGGGAACGCCCAAGGCGCGCACGGCCGAGGCGACGGCGCGCTCCGCGCCCACGCGCAGCGCCAGGAGCGTCACCATGGCGGCGGCGTCCAGGGAGATCCTGAGCTGGGGGGCGGCCACGGCGCCGCGGTCGACACCGGTCAGGGCCACGGTCGCGGAGTCGTCGTCGAGGATCCCGACGGTGGCCGGGCTGAGGTTCCCGTGGGCGACGCGGCGGTGGTGCAGGGCGCCGAGCACCGACCAGCAGCGGTCGAGCAGGTCGTCGGTGAGGTCGGCCTCGTCCAGCGCGTCCAGGGTGCGGACGGGGAGGAGTTCACGAGCCAGGAGGACCGTTCCGGGGCCCACCTCGCCGACCGCCCGGACCCGGGGGACGGTGACCCCGGCCTCGCGGGCGCAGAAGCTCATCAGCGCGGCGTGCTCGGCGCGACGGCGGACCCCGTAGAGCATCCGCGGCGCGACGGGGCCCCGCAGGAGGAGCAGGTCGCGCAGGCGCCACCAGAAGCCGGTGGTGTTCTCCGAACTCATGACGGCCACCTCCACGCGGGTGCCGTCGTCGAGGTCGGCGACGTGGCGGGGGTTGCCCTCGTCGTCGGTGCCCGCCTGGCTGATGTCGGTGGTGGTCATGCCGAACCGGTGCATCTCGGCGTGGATGCGCCCGTCCGCGCGCGGCGCGGGTCCGGCGCCGACGGCGTAGCGGGCCAACGCCGCGCAGACGAGGCCGACCAACACGGTCATGACGAGCGCGAGGACACTGGTGACCAGGGCCAGCAGGGCACACACGGCGACGAGGGCGACCCCGGTCCACAGCAGCGCGCGGACCCGGGGCTGGCCGGAGGGCATCGTGCGGACGAAGGCGATCGCCGCGGCGACGTAGCCCAGGGTGGCGTTGGTGAAGACGTCGCCCGGTGTGCCGGTGAGGGTGTCCAGGACCTGCCGGGAGCCCAGGAGGGCCGCGAGGAGGGCGTTGATCAGCGAGGCCAGGGCGTAGGCGCTGACCGCCGCCGTGACCGCGCGGACCAGGTCCCGCAGACGGCCCTGGAGCAGGGTGCGCAGGACGACGAAGCAGACCAGGACGATGAGCAGGAGGTTGGCGCCCACAGCGACGAGGAGGAGCAGGCCCAGGGGCAGCAGCGCGCGCAGTTGGGCCGGGCCGGTGACCGGTTCGCCGTCGGAGAGGACGCGCACGGCGAGCAGCATCGAGGCGACGGCGAGGAGTCCGACGGTACCGACGAGCAGGTCGACGGGTCTGCGCGGGGCGCGCGCGGCGTGGGGCCCCGGAGCGGGGGTCTGCGCTTGGGTTGGGGTTGTCACGCCCCCAGGGTGCCCGACCGGCGGCGGTCCGCCGACCACGTGCCGGGGCGTGTTCCGCGGATGCCGCTCGCCCGGCGGGCATGGGGCGGCGCCGCCGGCCGGTACGGTCGCGCCGGGGCGTGGGGGCGGCCCCGGGGCCCGGAGCGCTGGATCTACCAGCTCTCGGCTCGGGCCCACNNNNCCGACGTGGCTGCCGTCCCAGTACACGAGGACGTTGCCGATCACCGGGCGGCACACGTCGGGTGCGCAGAACCGGTCGGTCAGGTCCAGCACCGTCACGTTCGCGGGCACCTCGGCCCCCTCCAGCGGTGAGACCGGCGCCATCGACTCCTCCGGGGCCGAGACGCACTGGTCGGGCGCGGCCCCGGCCAGGCAGCCGGGCACGTCGAAACCGAATCTGGGCGTGTCGCGCACGGCGACCACGTCGATCCCCATGTCCCCGAGTTCGCGCCACCGGTCCACGTAGCCGTCCACGACCTGCTCCTCGCCGTACCCGGCCGAGGTGTCCAGGCTGGTCGTCGTGCCCGTGGTGAAGACCGTGTCGGGCCGCAGCCGCGCGAGCTCGGCCATCACCCCGCGGTTCCACTCCGCGCACGACGTGTACGGCTCACCCTTGTAGGTCTGGGGGGCGTCGGTGAACAGACAGGCGCCCTTGACGATGTTGACCAGCCGCCAGTCGTGGGCCAGGGCGATCTCCTCCAGCGCGGGGAACCAGTGCGCCGCGTGCGAGCCGCCCACCAGAGCCACCGTGCGCACGGGTTCGTCGGCTCCGTAGACGCACGTGATCACCTCGGCGTCGGTGGTCGTCTGGTTGCAGCCGTCGTCGTAGGTCACGGGCGCGTCCTCGACCGCGCGGGCCGGTGGCGGATAGATCGGCAGGTCCGGCGCCTCGGCCCCGTCGACCACGGCGGCACCCGGATAGCTGCGGCCGTCGGCGGCCAGCCTCTCCCACCGGGCGCGTTCGGCCGCCTGGAGTCCGGACCAGGTCCCGGCCGTGAGCAGGACCGGCAGCAGGCAGGCCAGGGTCACCGCCGTCCCGCGCCGCACCGCCCGCCCTCCGTCCCCACGCCCCAGCTCGGCCAGCCGGTCGGCCACCGGGGTGGTCGCCGCCGCCAGCAGGACCGACACCGCCAGGACGGCCGCGCCGCCCCACGGGGTCGCCAGGCCGCGTCCGGTGACGGACAGGTAGAACACCAGCAGCGGCCAGTGCCACAGGTACAGCGCGTAGGAGATCGAGCCCAGGTAGCGCAGCGGCCGCAGGGTGAGCAGACGGTCGACCCCGAAAGCCGAACCGGAGGTACCCGCCACGACGACGGCCACCGCGGCCAGGGTGGGCCACAGCGCCGCGTACCCGGGGAAGACCGACGACACCCGCAGCAGCGCCCCGCACAGCACCAGCGCCGCCAGGCCGCTCCAGCCCAGCGCCACGCGCACCGCCCGTGGCGGCTCC
>NZ_ANBC01000835.1 GCF_000341125.1 Nocardiopsis lucentensis DSM 44048
CCCACAGCCGGGCGCCGGTGTCGAAGTAGGCCCACGGCTGGTCGGCCCGGGTCATCACCACCGAGTAGGCCAACGAGAACACGAAGACCGCGGACAGGGCGACGAGCAGCGGGGTACGCGGGTCGCGTCCGCCGCGCCGGGCCGCCCACACGACCGCCGCGATCAACACGGGCCACACCAGGTAGAACTGCCCCTGTACTGACAGGGACCAGAAATGCTGGAACGGATCGAGGTCGCCCTCCCGGGCCAGGTAGTCCACCGAGCCCAGTGCCAGACGCCAGTTCGTGTGGTGGAGCAGGGCCGCGACCGCGCCCCCGGGCGCCTCGCGCCACGCCGTCTCGGGCATGAGCAGCCGTGTCGCGGCCAGTGTCGCCAGGACGACGA
>NZ_ANBC01000836.1 GCF_000341125.1 Nocardiopsis lucentensis DSM 44048
CCGTCAATACCAGGAAGACGTCCACACCGCCGGAGACCCGCCCCAGCCAGACGTGGTAGGCGGCCACCAGGAGCACGGCCACGGCACGCAGGCCGTCGATCTCGGGTCGGTGCCCGCCGGTGCCGGCGACGGTGTGTCGCACACGCCCGTTCCTGCCGGGGGCGGTGAGGAGGGACACGGGCGGGTGCTCGCTTTCACGGGGCCAGGGCGTGGGGGAGCGGCCATTGTGCCCGCCCCGGATGACCGCGGGACGTACTCCGGTTGAACTGTGTCCCACCGCCGCCGTGCCGGGTGGACGGTGGTACGCGCCGCTCGGGGTGGGGCCGCGGCCGGCCGTGGTCGCGCGTCACCGACCAGATCGGCCTCACCCCGAAACGCGCCGCGACGCCGCTCCGCTCCGTCGTCGGGCTCGCGGGCCTGTGGGGCGACCGGTCGCG
>NZ_ANBC01000837.1 GCF_000341125.1 Nocardiopsis lucentensis DSM 44048
CGTGCGGCCCGGGGAACGGTCAGACCGGCGGTGCGGGCAGCAGGCCGCGCCGGTAGGCCCGCACGAGGTGGCGGGGGACCAGGTGGTCGCGTCCGCCGAGGGTCACGGGGACCAGTTCGGGCGCCGTGGCCTTCCACTGGGCGCGGCGTGTGCGCGTGTTGGCGCGGGACATCTTCCGTTTGGGTACGGCCATGGGTCGGTCCTCACCTGTGGGATACGGGAGGGCGGGGGCGGCGCCCCGCCGGTCGTCAACGCTGGTAGCGCCGGTTGAAGCGCTCCACTCGCCCGGCCGTGTCCACCACGCGGGCGGTACCGGTGTAGAACGGGTGGCTGGCGCTGGAGATCTCGACGTCGATGAGCGGGTAGGTCCGCCCGTCGCTCCACTCGATCGTCCTGTCGCTGGTGACGGTCGACCGGGTGAGGAACGCGAAGTCGGCCGCGCGGTCGCGGAAGACCACGGGATGGTAGGCGGGGTGGATTCCGGGTTTCATGTCGCCTCCTGGCGGTGGGTCAGCGCTCCTCGCGGAACTCGACGTGTCGGCGAACGCGCGGGTCGAACTTGCGCAGGACCAGCCGGTCCGGGGTGTTGCGCCGGTTCTTGCGGGTCACGTACGTGTAGCCGGTTCCGGCGGTCGACCGGAGCTTGATGATGGGCCGTAGTTCGTTGCGTGCCATGGGGATCCTCCTGTGTCCGTCACTGAAACACAATGATAACCGTTTTCATTCCCACCTCGAACGACACGCGCACCCCCAGGGGCATACACCCAGAACATCACCCAATGTGTTTTTCTCGTCACGAAACGCAGTGTTCGCGGTCGGTGTGACGAGCACCGAAAACGAGGAGAGGGCCATGGCGCACCGCACGAACGACCACGGGCACCCCAGCCGCAGAGCGGCCCTGCGCACCGGGGCGGGTCTGGGGACGCTGGCCGCCGCCGCCCTGGCCGGGGTCCCCCTCTCCCCCGCCCACGCGGCACCGGTGGACGGCGCCTCCGTGACCTTCTCCTCCGTCCCCATCGCCCGAACCGACGACATCACCGTCCCCCCCGGATACACCGCCCACGTCATCGCCCCCTGGGGAACACCGCTGCACTCGTTCGGCCCGAAGTGGCGGCCGGACGCCGCCAACCCCGCGGCCGAGGCACGGCTCCAGATCGGCACCGGGCACTCGGGGCTGCACTTCCTGCCCGTCAACCCCCGCCGCGAGGGCACCCGCAGCGGACTGCTCGTCATCAACCACGCCTCCGCCGACCCCGTGCTGCTGCACGCCGACGGAGGCCGTGCCGCCACCTTCGAGCGCACCGCCAAGGAGATGGTCTCCCTGGGCGCATCCGTCGTGCGGGTCAAGCTCTCCAACGGGCGCTGGAGGATGACGGGCGCGGACGTCAACCGCCGGATCACCGCGTCGTCGCACGTCACCTTCTCCGGCCCCCTGCACGGACACGACGTCCTGGAGGCGGGTTCCGGTGCGCGCGGGGTCCTGGGCGGCACCGCGCACGCGGTCACTCCCTGGGGCACCTACCTGACCGGGGAGGACACGGTCTCCGACGTCTTCGGCACCGGGCAGCGGAACTGGCGTCCCAGCGAGGCGCACCGGCGTTACGGACTGGCGGGCGACGGG
>NZ_ANBC01000838.1 GCF_000341125.1 Nocardiopsis lucentensis DSM 44048
ACCTGGCCGAGTCACCGGACGAACCGTACCGGTTCGGCTGGACGGTGGAGGTCTCCCCCTGGAACCCGGTCTCTCCCCCGGTCAAGCGCACCGCCCTGGGCAGGATCGCGCACAACGGCGCCGTGGTCGCCGAGTCACGCGGGCGCCCGGTGGTCTACATGAGCGACACCGGCCACGTGTACAAGTTCGTCGGTGAACACGCCTGGCAGGACGTGCGGACCGCGACCGCCAGCCCCCTGGACGAGGGCACACTGTTCGCCGCGCGGTTCGACGACGACGGCACCGGCCAGTGGATCAGGCTCGAACACGGCCGCGACGGCCTCACCGAGGCGCGGGGCTTCCACGATCAGGCCGACGTGCTCCTGCGGGCCCGGGAAGCGGCCGACGTCGTGGGAGCGACCGAGCTGCGCTCGCCCGGCCGCCCGACCGTGCACCCCGAGACGGGTGAGGTGTACCTGCCCGAGGCACGGGAGGGCCGCGGCGGCAGGGTGCTGGTCTGGACCGAGGGCTCAGGCGACCACGGGGCGACGGTGCTGGGGTGGCGGGAGTTCGTCCGGCCGGGTTCCTCCGACGACTCCGACGGCGCCCGGTTCGCCGCCCCGGGCGGAGTGTACTGCGGCGGCGACGGACGGCTGTGGATCACGACCGACGTCGTCCGTCTGGGCGACGACGATCAGCGCGCCGACCTGGGCAACAGCGCGCTGCTGTGCGCCGACCCCGAGACGGGGCGGGTGCGCCGGTTCCTCACCGGTCCGCGCGGGTGCGGGATCTCCGGCGTCACCGCCGCCCCCGACCAGCGAACCCTGTTCGTCAGTGTGCGGGGCCCGGGGTGGTCGGGATCGCCGCTGGGCGACCCGACCGCGGCCGACCCGCGCATGGTGAGCAACTGGCCCGAGCACGCGCGTGGGGGGCGTCCCCGTTCGGCCGTCGTGGTGATCCGCCGCGAGGACGGCGGCGTCGTGGGCACCTGACTTCCCATCCCGGCCCGCCCGGCCGGGGTTCACGGACCCAGGTCCACGTCCTCCACCGGAGCCGTACAGCAGAGCAGCACCTCGTCCGGTTCGGTGTCCACGGTGGGTTCCAGGAGGTACTCCACCCGGCCCGAACGCAGTCGGCGCGCGCACGTGCCGCAGGTGCCGACCCGGCAGGCGTGCTCCGGGGACAGCCCGGCCCCCTCGGCCGCCTCCAGCAGCGACCCCGCCTCGGCGGCCCAGGTGAACCGGTCCTCCCCCAGCCGCACCTCGTGGGGGCCCGGTCTGGTGGGCGTGCGCGGCGGTTCGACGCGGACCCGCCTCGGGGCGGTGAAGGCCTCGGTCCGCACGGCCGCGTCGGGCACACCGGCCGCGGCCAGCGCCGTGCGCACCGCGCGGACGAACGGCCGCGGGCCGCACAGGAGGACGTCGGTCCTCTCCGGATCGGCGACGTCCGCGGCCAGGTCCGCGCCGGCCGGGCGACCGGGGCGGGCGCCGAGCGCCCGCAGCGCGTCCGGGTCGTCCTCCCCGGTCAGGAACAGGCGGGCGTGCGCGTCCGGCAATGCCGCGACGGCCGCGCACACCTCGTCCCACAGGGCCAGGTCGGCGGCGCGGCGCTCCACGTGCACGACCCGCACGCGCGCGGGGTCGCGGGTGCGCACCAGGTGCCGCAGCCACGCCGCGGTGGGGGTGATGCCCACCCCTGCGCTGTAGAGGACGAGCTCGCGCGCGGATGAGGCCTCCGGACCGGTCGTCGCGTGGCCGAAGGGCCCGGTCACGGTCACCGGATCGCCCTCGCGGAGTCCGTGCAGCCACGTGGAGACGTCTCCGTCGAGCCGGACGGTGGCGCGCACGCGGTCTCCCTCGACGGCGGAGACCGTGTAGCACCGCCACCCGGGCGATCCGGTCCAGGCGCGGTGGACCCGCAGGTGCTGACCCGGCCGGGGTGACATCCGCCCGCCCAGCGGGTCGGCCAACCAGACGCTGCGCACGTTCGCGCTCTCGCGGACGGTGCGCACCACCGTGGCCTCCCGTGGCCAGGAGGGGGTCGCGCCGGAGGGCGCCACGGCCTCCCCCTCACCGGGTGTCACCGTGACCGGAGCGCCCGCCTCGATCGTCCCCGCCGCCTCGACCCGCGCGTACACCCCGCAGAATCCGTGGCCGAAGGCGGTGGCGAGGAGGGCGGGAACGTTGAGGTCCCCGACGCCCGACCCCGGCCGCACGGTCGTGGCGCGGCACCGGTCGGTGGGCTGGACGACGCGCAGGACCGCCCCGGAGACCTCGATACGGCCGCCCACCCAGGAGAGTTCCTCCCACGGACGCAGTCCGTCCAGGTACAGGTTGGCGCGGAACCTCTCGGGGGCGATCTCGACCCCCGCGGCCTCGGACAGTTCCCTGATCGTGGCGAGGTTGACGACGGACAGGTGCGCGCGCGGCCAGTCCCACTGGCCGACCGGGGCGGCCACCAGCCGCGGGGTCGGTCCGCCCGCCGCGCCGAGCGAGGCCACGGCGGCCCCGAGCGCGTCCCCCTCGGCTCCGGGCGAGGCCGTGAACTCCCCCGCTCCGGGCACGTCGACGAGCACGGGGGCGTGGGGGTCCCCGTCGTGTCGTACCCGGAGGGAGCCCAGGTGGGCGTCGCGCGCCAGATGCAGGTACTCCTCGCGCGGACGCCAGCGCGCCGAGGGCTCCGCACCGTCGCGGGCCAGCGCCAGGCGGCGGTCCCCCGGCAGTCCGAGCCCGGGTTCGACCCGGGCGCTCCCGACGTCGACGCCGGCCAGTCCCTTCACCGGATAAA
>NZ_ANBC01000839.1 GCF_000341125.1 Nocardiopsis lucentensis DSM 44048
TGTGCGTGGGACACGTCGCCTCCTCCCGATCGGCGAACGGTGGTTCGTTCACCGAGGCATGCCATGCCGGATCGTTCCGGCATAAGGAGCCTAAACAGGACCCGGATCCGCCGTCAACGCTCACTTCACGACGCACAGGGACTCCACTCAGTAGTCGGTGACCTGCAATTTCTGGAGAAGAAACCGACACCACCCCCTTGACGTGTGGAGCGGGTCACATTAGGTTCACAGGACGCCGGAACGATCCGGCATTCCGGTGTCCGGCCCCGGTCCTGAACGTGTCCGGAGGCCGATCCCCCAGCCGACCGAAGGACGACCACCATGACGAAACGACTGGCCGCCGCGGGTACGGCGCTCGTGTTCCTGGTCCCACTCGCCGCCTGCGGCGCGGACCCCGGTCCCGCCGCGGACCCGGCCGCCGAACAGGAGCCCGGGTACCTGGCCGTGGCCGACGACTCACTGGAGGGCACCGGCACCCTCCGTGTCGACCTGGACTACGACACCGCCGAGGCCGCCGGCCTCGATCCGCGCACCGCCGACGTCGCCCGCTCCTGGAGCCTGATGGGACTGAGTTACGACACGCTGGTCGAGGTAGGACCGGAGTTCGAGTTCCTTCCCTCGCTCGCCGAGTCGTGGGAGACCCCCGACCCGACCACCTACGTGTTCACCCTGCGCGACGACGCGGTCTTCTCCAACGGCCGCCCGATGACCGCACGCGACGTGCGGCGCAGCCTGGAATTCCTCCTGGAGTCGGAGTCCACGTGGGCCGCCCAGCTCGGTCCCGTCGAGAGCGTCGAGGAGACCGGCGAGCACGAGGTCACCGTTCACCTGGACCGCCCGCACACCGCCCTGCTCGGGGCCCTGGCCAACACCCCGGCCGGGATCCTGCCGATGGAGGAGGTCGACGACGGCACCGTCGACGTCACCACCGAGATGATCGGCACCGGGCCCTACGTCGCCACCAATCACGCGCAGGACGAGTCCTGGACCTTCGAGTCCAACGAGCACTACTGGGGCGACCCGCCGGCCGTCGAACGCCTGGAGATCTCGATCGTGGAGGACGAGTTCAACCGCGCGGCGGCCCTGCGCGACGGCAGCAGCGACTTCGCCTACTTCAACAACGTCGACACCCTCGACCAGTTGGCGGCGGAACCGGCGGCCCGCGTCGTCTTCCAGGAGAACACCGACTTCTACTACCTCATCCTCAACTCCGCCGACCCCGACTCCCCGCTCTCCGACGACCGCGTGCGCTTCGCCGTCAACGCCGCCGTCGACCGCACCCAGCTGGCCGAACTGGCCCTGGGCGGCCACGCCCGCCCCACCGGGGTCGCCCCGGCCGCACTGCCCGACGCCTGCCCGGCGGGCGAACTGCCCTCCGCGCGGATCGGCGACGACGAGATCGCCGAGATCCTGGAGGAGGCGGGCGTCACCGAGATCGAACTGTCCCTGGTCACCTTCAACTCCGAGACGGCCCCCGGCCAGATCGCCCAGGTCGTCCAGCAGCAGCTGGCCGGGCACGGCCTCAGCGTGGACATCGACATCGTCGACGACGCCTCCTTCGGCGCCGCCCTCTACAGCGGCTCCACCGCGACCGTCGACATGGGCGTGAGCTGGTACGCGGGCTACGGCGACGCGGGCATGGTCTCACGCTGGTGGAACACCGACACCGCGGCGTTCACGGCCGACTTCATGGCGGGTGACCCCGCCGTCAACGACCTGGTCGTCCAGGTGGGCGAGACCCCGCGCGGACCGGAGCGCGAGGAGGCCCTCACCGACCTGTGCACCGCCGTCGACGAGCGCTCCGAGGTGGTCCCCCTCGTCACGCGCCCCAGCGTCATCGGTTACCGGACCGACGCCGTCAGCCCCACCCTGCACTCCGTCGAGGGGTACGGCGACATCCTGCGCAACATCACCGACTTCCGTCTCGTGAGCTCCTGACATGCGCCTCCTCACCTGGCTCCCCGGCAGGCTGCTCGGCGCGGCCGTGGTCCTGATCGGCGCCTCCGTGCTGATCTTCACGGCCGTCCGGCTCCTGCCCGGGGACTACGCCCAGATCGTCCTCGGTCCACTCGCCTCCGCTCAGGAACGCGAGGCGCTGCGCACGGAGTTCGGCTTCGACCGCACCGTGGGCGAGCAGTACCTGCTCTGGCTCGGCCAGGCGGTGACGGGCAACGTCGGCCACTCCCTGGCCAGCGGCGAGCCCGTCGCGGGAGAACTCGCCGCCCGGCTGCCCGTCACCGCCCTGCTCACCGCGATGGCCGTGGTCTGGACGGTCGTCATCGGCGTCCCGCTGGGCGTCCTGGCCGGGACACGGACCGGAACCGCCCGATCGACGGCGGCGGGACGGCTGGTCAGCAGCCTGGGCATCAGCGTCCCCGACTACGTCCTGGCCGCGATCGTGGTCTTCGCCCTGTCCAGCCTCCCGCTGGGGCTGAGCGTGGGCGCGGTCGGCTCACCCGCACGGGACCTCGGCGGAACGATCGTCGCCCTCCTGCCTCCGTCCCTGGTCCTGGCGGTGTTCGCGATCGCGGCCACCGCACGGGCCACCCGCGACTCGGTGCTCAACGTCCTCGTCGAACCGCACGTGTCCGCCGCCGTGGCCCGCGGGGAGACCCGGCTGTTCATCATCACCCACCACGTGCTGCGCAACGCGGCCGTGCCGGTGCTCACCCTGACCGGGACCATCACCGCCATGCTCCTGGGCGGCGCGGTCATCGTCGAGAGCGTCTTCGACATCTCCGGCGTCGGCTCCTACCTGGTCCAGGGCCTCGGCCGACGCGACTACCCGGTCATCCAGACCTGCGTCCTGCTCGCCACGACCGTGTTCGTCCTCATGAGCCTGATCGTCGACATCGCGACCGGCCTGCTCGACCCCAGGGTGGCCGTCTCCGGGAGGAACCGATGAAGGACACCGCCACCGGCGGCGCCAAACGCGCGCGGTCGCGCACCCCGGTCCGGGACGTCGTCGCCTCCTTCGACGCCCTGACCCTGACCTGCGTGGGCGTCCTCGCGTTCCTCATTCTGGCGGCCGTCGCCGGTCCGCTGGCGGGCGTGGGCGGCGACCCCACCGCCATCGTCGGACCCCGGCTCGCCCCGCCCACGGCGGAGTACCCGCTGGGTACCGACAGCCTGGGGCGTTCCCTGCTGCCCCGGGTGATCGAGGGCGTGGGCACCACCCTGGTGGTCTCCGCCGCCGCGGTGCTGTGCACGGCGCTGATCAGCACCGCGGGCGGCATCGTCGCCGGCTACCACGGCGGGGGGGNATGCGGATCGGCGACGTCCTGTACGCCTTCCCCGCCATCGTCCTGGCCATCCTGGTCGCGTCGGTGGTGGGGCCGGGTCGGACCGCGGCACTGGTCAGCATCGTGCTGGTGACCGTGCCGCTGATGACCCGGATGGTGGGCGCGGCGGCCCGGCTGGTGTGCGTCCGCGACTACGTGACCGCCGCCCGGATCAGCGGGGTGAGCGCCCCGCGGATCATGGTCAGACACGTGCTGACCAACGTCTCGGGGACGGTCGCCGTGCAGACCACCTACGCCCTGTCCGTCGCCATCCTGGTCGAGGGCGGTCTGAGCTTCCTGGGGTACGGGGTCCAGCTTCCCGGCTCCTCGCTCGGACTGCTCATCCAGGAGGGCACCGTCTACATGGTCAAGGCGCCGTGGGCGCTCCTGGCGCCCAGCGTCATCCTGGTCCTGGCCATCGTGGCCATCAACGTCATCGGTGACAGCCTGCGGGACCGCTTCGAACCCCGGAAGGCGAGGTCGTTGTGAACCACCTGCTGCGCGTCGACGGCGCGACCGTCGACTACACCACCCGGCACGGCCTCACCCGTGCCCTGGACGGAGCGGATCTGACGGTCGCCCCGGGCGAGCGGGTCGGCCTGGTCGGCGAGAGCGGATCGGGCAAGTCCACGCTCGGACTGCTCGTCGGCAGGCTCCTTCCGTCGAACGTCGCCACCGGCGGTACCGTCGCCGTCGACGGCCGCGACGTGCTCTCGCTCGACCCCCGGGAACTGCGCGACCTGCGCCGGCGCGTCCTCGGCTTCATCCCGCAGGACCCGGTCGGGGCGCTGGACCCCACACTGCGTGTCGGACGCCAGATGCGGCTCGCCCTGCGCGGGTCGGCGGGCGAGGACCGGAACCCGGTCGACCTGCTGGAGCGGGTGCGTATCGACCGCCCCGACCGGGTGCTGCGCCTGTACCCGCACGAGATCTCCGGCGGTATGGCCCAACGGATCGTCATCGCCACGGTGATGGCCGCCGCTCCCCGGCTGCTGGTCGCGGACGAGCCCACCGCCGCCCTGGACGCCCAGTCCCGGGAGGAGGTCACCGGCCTGGTGATGGACCTGGCCGGGAACGAGGGAACAGGGGTGCTGTGGCTCAGCCACGACCTGAGGGCCGTCGGGCGCTGGTGCGACCGCACCGCGGTCATGTACGGGGGCCGGGTCGTCGAGGACGGCGCCACCCGCACCGTGCTCGACGACCCGCGACACCCCTACACCCGCGCGCTGTCCCAGTCGGACCCCGCCCACGCCGTCCCGGGGCGTCGCCTGCCGGCCATCGCGGGCGGTCCGCCCACCCTGGCGGCGGGCGCCGAGGGCTGCGCCTTCGCCCCGAGGTGCCCGCGCGCGGTCGCCGACTGCGAGGGCCACCGCCCCCTCCCCCGCGACGTCGACGGCCGCACGGTCCTGTGCCTGCGGCCCGAGTCCCAGGCCACCGCACCCTCCGACGTGAAGGCGGCATCGTGAGCACACCCGAGACCGTGGTCGAACTGCGCGACGTCGACACCGTCTTCACCTCCGGCCGAGGGCGCGCGCGCCGCGTCCTGCACGCCATGCGCGGCGTCGACCTGCGTGTCGCCGCGGGCGAGACGCTCGGCCTGGTCGGCGAGTCCGGCTCCGGCAAGAGCACGACCGGAGCGGTCGCTCTGGGTCTGCGCCGCCCCACATCGGGGACGGTGACCTTCCTGGGTGAACCGATGCGCCGCGCGCGGCGCAGGCCGGGGGCGATCCAGGCGGTCCTGCAGAACCCGCACTGGTCGCTGAACCCGCGGCTCCAGGTGGGGGCGACGGTCGCCGAACCGCTCGCCGCCCGCGACGGCTCCTCCCTGCGGGCGCACCGGGAGACCGCCCGGCGGATGCTCGAGCGGGTCGGCCTGCCCTCGGGCGTCGACACGCGCCACCCGCACGAACTCTCCGGGGGCCAGCGCCAACGGGTGGCCATCGCCCGAGCCCTGATCACCGAACCGCGCTTCATCGTCTTCGACGAGGCGGTCAGCGCCCTGGACGTCTCGGTCCAGGCCCAGATCCTCAACCTGATCCGGGACCTGCAGGAGCTGCACGGCTTCGGTTCGCTGTTCATCTCCCACGACCTGGCCGCCGTGCGCTACGTCGCCCACCGCGTCGCGGTCATGCTCCGCGGCGAGATCGTGGAGACCGCGCCCACGTCGGTCTTCCACGACGTTCCCCGACACCCCTACTCACGCCGACTCCTGGAGGCCACGTGAACACCAGTCCCGAACCACCGCCGGAGGCGCCCCGCCTCACCGGCGTCCCCACCTGGGGGGACCGGCCCGGCAACGCCGACCTGTCGCCGACGCCGGGACCGGGCCGCCCGCACGGGCACGTCGACTACGACTTCCCCGGGGTCGAGGTCGGCGTGGCCACCTACCCGGAGGGACCCACCGGAACCACCGTCGTCCACGTCCCCGCGGGGGCGCGTATGGCCATCGACGCCCGGGGCGGGGCCATCGGGCTCAGCAGCGGCTTCGAGTACCTGGCGCACGCCGTGTGCCTGACCGGCGGTTCGGTCTACGGCCTCGGGGCCGGTTCCGGGGTCGCGGCCGAGCTGCTGACCCGCGCCGGGAACCGCACCTCCATGGAGAACCTGCGCCTGGTCTCGACCGCGGTCATCTACGACTTCTCCGCCCGCGACAACTCCGTGGTCCCCGACGCCCGCCTGGGCAGGGAGGCGGTACGCGCCGCAGGGCACGGCTCCGTTCCGGTCGGGCGCGTGGGCGCCGGCGCCTCCGCGTCGGCGGGCAAGGTGGACTGGTCCCGCTGTGAGTTCGCCGGGCAGGGGGCGGCCTTCCGCCGCGCGGGCGACGTCCGCGTGCTGGTGGTGACCGTGGTCAACCCCCTCGGAGTCATCGTCGACCGCGACGGCACCGTCGTGCGCGGCAACTACGACACCGCCACGGGCACCCGTCGCCACCTGGACTCCGACTACGCGACGGCGTTGGACGCCGCCGCGGTCCCGCGCGCCGAGCACGGCAACACCACCCTCACCGTCGTGGTCACCAACGCCGCCCTCGACGACCGGGAACTCGACCACTTCGCACGCCAGGTCCACGGATCCATGCACCGCGCGATCGTCCCCTTCCACACCGAGCACGACGGGGACACCCTGTTCGCGCTCACCACCGACGAGATCGACCTGGGCCGGGGCGCCGACGACGTCCCCCGTTCCGTGGCCGTCGGCGCC
Organism: Nocardiopsis lucentensis DSM 44048; assembly: GCF_000341125.1. Lineage (GTDB taxonomy): Bacteria > Actinomycetota > Actinomycetes > Streptosporangiales > Streptosporangiaceae > Nocardiopsis > Nocardiopsis lucentensis. The sequence continues at coordinate 6,483 of NZ_ANBC01000839.1, forward strand.
ATCGCCGCCGAGGCGGCCTGGGACGCCGTCCTCGGCAGTGTCCGCCCCCACCGCACCAACGACCCTCAGGAGCAGCAGTGAGCACTGTTTCGCCCCGGCTCGTCCCGGTCCCCGACTGGGAGCCGGGACCGGGCAACGACGACTTCGACCGGCTCGTCCCCGTCCACGGCGACGGCTCCGGAACGGTCGACTTCGACTTCCCCGGAGTGGAGGTGGGCACGGCCGAGTACGCCGAGGGCCCGACCGGCGCCACCGTCGTCTCCGTGCCCGCCGGCGCCCGCACCAGCGTGGACGCGCGCGGCGGAGCGATCGGTATCGTCGGCCGCTACGAGGAGTTCAACCACGCCGTGTGCGTGGCGGGCGGCTCCTCCTACGGCCTGGCCGCCGCCACCGGGGTGCAGCAGGAGTTGCTCCTGCGCACCGGCAACCGCGTCGGCTGGCGGGACCTGCGCACCGTCGCGGGCGCCGTCGTCTACGACCTGGGAGCCAGACCCAACGCGGTGGTGCCCGACGCGGCGCTGGGACGCGCGGCCCTGCTCGCGGCCCGGCCCGGCTCCGTCACGGTGGGCCGCGCGGGCGCGGGAATCAGCGCCTCCGCGGGAAAGATCGCCGCCGCGCGCTGTGAGTTCTCCGGACAGGGTGCGGCCTTCCGTCGCCTGGGCGACGTCCGGATCCTGGTGGTGACCGTGGTCAACCCGGTCGGCGTCGTCGTCGACCGCGACGGCACCGTCGTGCGCGGCAACTACGACGCCGCCACGGGCACCCGACGCCACCCCCGGGAGGACTACGCCCGGGCGCTGTCGGAGGGGGTCGCCCCCACCACTGAGGCCGGCAACACCACGGTGACCGTGGTGGTGACCAACGTACGGTTGGCCGCCAAGGATCTACGGCTGTTCGGCCGCCAGGTGCACAGTTCCATGCACCGGGCCATCCAGCCCTTCCACACCAACCACGACGGGGACACCCTGTTCGCGCTCACCACCGACGAGGTCGACCTGCCCGCGGCCGGCGCGCCGCCGCTCGGGGAGAACTCGGTGAACTCCGTCGCACTGGCCACCGTCGCCTCCGAGGTGGCCTGGGACGCCGTGCTGGGTGCCGTCCGATGACGGTCAGACGGCTCATCGCCGACACACCGGACCCCCGCGCGAGGGGAAAGCTCGTCGGCGCCGCGGGCGCCGACGGCATCGCGCTCAACGTCCGCTTCTACCGGCGTCTGTTCGAGGCGGTGGGGGTACGTCCCGCCGACCTTCCCGAGCTGGGCGCCGCCTCGGTCGACGCCATCGACCGCTGGTCGTCCGACCTCGGCGAGGAGGTGCGCGGCCTCGCCGACGGCTCGGGGCGTCCCACGTGGGAGTTGGGCATGCTCAACGCCCGCACGGAGATCCTCGCCACCGTGGGCGCCACCGGCGAGGGGGAGTGCTCCACCTCCGTGGTCCTGCCCGAGAGGGGTGCGCCGATCACCCTCCAGACCTGGGACTGGCACGACGAGTCCAACCCCGACGCCCAGGTGGTCCGCCACGTCACCGCCGACGGGGTGGAGGTGCGCTACTTCGCCGAGTTCGGCATGCTCGGCAAGATCGGCCTCAACGACGCGGGTGTGGGCGTGCACTTCAACATCCTCAACCACGCGGCGGACGGGGACGGGATCGGCGTCCCGGTGCACGCGGTGGCGCGCGAGGTCCTGGACCGCGCGCGGGGGCTGGACGAGGCGATCGCGATCGCGCGCTCGGCGCGGGTGTCCGCCTCGACGGTGCTGACGCTCGTCGCCCACGACGGGGGAGGGTCCGACGCCGCGTGCGTGGAGCTCAGCGCGGGCGGCTCAGCGGTGATCCGGCCCGAGGACGGCCTGCTCACGCACACCAACCACTTCCTCGACCCGGAACTGGCCCGGGGGGAGATGGCGCGGGCCACCTCCGACAGCTACCCCAGGCTCGACCTGTTGGGCCGCAACCGCGAACGGCTCGCGGCGGACACCGTCCCCGAGCGCGCCCTGGGCATCGCGGTCCACTCCGAGGACGGCGCCCCGCTGTGCTGCCACGCGGACCCGGATCTGCCCTTCCACAAGCGGTGGCAGACCCTGCTGACCGCGGCACTCGACCTGAAGGCGGGGGTGCTGTGGTTCCACGAGGGCACTCCGTGCACGGCCGCACCCGCATCATGGCAGGTGTTCTGAACCGTGCTCGCGGGTCCTGCCGGGCGGGCCGCCGCGGCCCGCCCGGCGGGGGCCGCCGTCGCCCCGGTGGTCCTACCCTGGCTTGCGAGGCATGATGGAGTCCATACGGAGAAGGGATCGGCATCCTTGAGCGCGGTCACGATCGTCGACGTCGCCCGTGCCGCGGGCGTCTCCAAGACCACGGCGTCCGACGCCCTGCGTGGGCGGGGGCGCGTGTCGGAGGCGACCCGTGAGAGCGTCGTCTCGGCGGCCCGCCGCCTGGGGTACGCCACCAACCGCTCGGCACGGTCCCTGCGGACCTCCACCACCGGGGCCGTCGGCCTGTACATCCCCCAGGTACTCGTCCGCTCGGAGTACTACCTGGCCTTCGTCCACGGAGTCCTGAACACCGTCGCCGACTCCGAGTACGACGTCACGTTGATCGTGTCGGCCCACCACGCGCGCAGGGCGGCCGTCCCCCGCGTGGACGGCCTCATCCTGTGCGACCCCGTGCACAGCGACCCCATGGCCGCCCGGCTGATGGCCTCGGGTCTGCCGGTGGTCACCTGCGAGCGGATGGCCGGGGCGCGGCCGACCGGCGTGGTCTGGTCCGACCACGGCAGACAGGCCGGCCTGCTCCTGGACCACCTGCGCGACCACGGCGCCCGCAGGATCGCCCTGTTGGCCTCCACCACCGACTCCGACTGGGCCCGCTCGATCGAGTCGGCCTACCACTCCTGGTGCCGCGCGCACCGCTTCCAGGCCTCGGTGGCCACCGTCGCCTTCGGCACGGAGCCCGAGGCGTTGCAACGGGAGGTCGGGGCGCTGCTGGACGCCGACCCCGACGTGGACGCCCTCGTGTGCGCCTCGGACGGTGTGGCCGCCGCGGTCGCCCCGAGCCTGGCCGCCC
>NZ_ANBC01000840.1:0-11483 GCF_000341125.1 Nocardiopsis lucentensis DSM 44048
CCTGCGGGCGGCTGCTTCTGGACATCCTGGCCGGCCACGCGGAGGAGGGCACCTTCCGTGAGCTGGAACTGGACTTCGTTCCCCGGGCCTCCACGCTCGGCCGGGCCCGGAGGACCGCGCGGGAGTGAAGGGACCCGTGGGTTCGAGTCCCGCCGGGCGCGCCACACAACCCCGGTTCGAACTGGGCCCGCGCGCCGAGCAGACGGTGGCCCCGTACGCACGGGACGAGGAGACCGCGGAGTCCATGCGGGACCGGTACCACCGCTTCGTCCCCGAGCTCCACACCGCTGTCGGAAGCGTCGAGCCGCGGTCCGCGCGCCTGAGCGGGGCCGAGGTCGAACGGCGCGTCGAGGCCGCACCCGACACGTTCCTCCCGAGCGTGCTCGGGCCGACGGGGCCGGGCTCCCCGGATCACGGATGACCCGACACACCACGGCCCCCACCGAATGCGGCGCGGGACACGGCGGCAGGCGCTTGGGCGAACACGCTGGCCGATCGCATACTGGTCACCACCCCGTCGGGTGATCGGACGGTTCTTCCAACCTCGGTCCCATCCCCGACGGATTCCTTGTCAACACACGCCTGCTGCGGCGTCCCAGCCCAGGAGGACGCGCGATACTGCTGGATGGACGCTGCGCGGCCCGGAGCGAAGGCCCGGAGTCCGGGCCGGTCGGCTCTGGATTCCTCTCCCTCCCGACCTGTTCAGCGAACCTTATCGCCGGATGTCCCGCTTGAGCCGGGAGCCGAGGGAATCGCGAACCGAGGGAGGTCCCATGACCGCTCGCCCGCGCGCCGTCGCCTTCGACGTGCTCGAAACCCTGGTGAATCTGGATCCGCTCCGCACGCGGCTGGAGGAGATCGGCCAGCCCGCGCATCTGTTGGAGTCGTGGTTCATGCGTTTCCAGCGCGACTCGATGGCTCTGACCCTCGCCGGGGACTTCGGGTCGTTCGAGTCGGTGGCACGGCAGGCGTTGCGCACCGACACCGGCCACACCGCCACCGAGGACGACATCGACCACGTGCTGGAGGGGTTCGGCCAACTGCCCGCGTACCCCGATGCCGAACCGGCGCTGCGCCGACTGTCCGAAGCCGGGCTGCGGGTCGGCTGCCTGACCGTCGGCAGCCCCGAGAACACGGCGCGCTGCCTGGAACGAGCGGGCCTGGCGCACCACGTGGACCGGGTGATCACCGCGGAGCAGGCCGGAACCTGGAAACCCGCACCGTCCATGTACCGCGTGGCAGCCGGCGAGCTGGGGACATCACCGGGCACCATGGCGCTGGTCGCGGTGCACGCCTGGGACTGCCATGGAGCCAAACGCGCCGGCTGTCTCGCCGGTTGGTGTGAGCGGTTGGAAGGCCGTTACGGCGACGTCTTCACGGCACCCGACGTGAGCGGCCCCGATCTCGTCCAGGTCGCCGAACGCTTGCTGCGGCTCCCTTCCGACTGAGTTCCACTCAAGGTGTTCCGTTCTCCGGTTGGACGATCTGCTCGACTCGCTCGTGCAGGTGTTCGATGTGGTGCTCCGACTCCGGCTTCATCAGGACGCTGCGGAGGATCCGGGCGCCGTCGGCGTCCGCGGTGATCTGGGGGTGGCGTGCGGTGAACGCCTCGCGGTCGACCCTGAGGGTACTCAGGAACACCGGGTCGGGACTGGTCATACCGTCGGCGAGGACGCGGGCGGACTCAGCGTCGACGCCGGCCAGGGTGACCGGGTCAACGGCGGGAAAGTAGGTGACGATGTCCAGGTCGGGCCGCTGGTAGAGATCCAGTAGGTCGGATGAGGCGATCAGGTCCGCCCATCTCAGCGCCGCCCGCCGACCGGCCGCCAGGACCTGGCCGAGCCCGTCGGAAGTGGGCGGAAGAATCTGGAAGGTGAGCCACAGGGCGGCGGCCGCGGCGCCGGCGCGTGAGCACTCCAGGCTGATCTCGCCGAGGTGGAGCTCGGTGGAGGTGAAGTAGGTGTAGGGCGAGTCGTGCAGGTAGAAGCGCCCCACCTCGGGGTCCCGGAAGAGGACGGCGCCGCAGCCGTAGGGCTGGAGTCCGTGCTTGTGCGGGTCGACGACGATCGAGTCGCACCGCGCGATGGCCCGCCACGGCTCGGGCGGCAGGCCCGCGGGGTCGTCGGCACCGGCCAGCAGGGTGAAGAAGCCGCCGTAGGCGGCGTCGACGTGGATGCGCACGCCGTAGCGCTCTTTCAGGGCCAGCGCCTCGTGGACGAGGTCGACGGCGCCCAGGCCCGTGGTGCCGGCGGTGAGCACGACGGTGCCCACCTCACCGGTCCGCAGCCGCTCCTCCAGCGCCTCGAGGTCGATCCGGCCATGGTCGTCAGTGCGTACGGGGTGGCCGTTCATACCCAGGACGCGGCACATGCGGCCGTGGGTGTAGTGGGCGTCCTCGCTGTAGGCGACACCCCGGCCGGGGTGGAGTTCCCGGGCGACGAAGAGGGCTTCGAGGTTGGCGACGGTGCCGCTGGTGGTGAGGTGGCCCAGGTGGGTGTCGTAGCCGAACATCGCGGCGAGCCGGGCCACGACCTCACGTTCCATGCGGGCGGTGGCGGGTCCGCCGTCCAGGGCGTGGTTGTTGGGGTTGATCAGCATGGCGGTGAGGTAGCCGACCACCGCCGCGGGGTGCGGGGGTTTGAGCATCTGCCCCGCGTAGTGCGGATGGAAGAAGGGGTAGTTGTCCTTCAGCCTCCCGGTGAACTCCTCGAAGGCGGCGGCGAAGCGGTCGTCGTCGACCAGAACGGACGGGTGTGTCTGGTAGGGGCCGAAGGTGTCGGCCCAGTCCTGTACCGCGCGGGTGGCTCGACCGAGCCAGTGCTGCGTGTCCACCGATCTCACCTCGTTCGTGACGGGCGCACAGTCGATATTTCACTGATCAATCAGTAACTGACCATACAGCAGATGAGGACTCAGTAGATGAGCCAGCAGTAAAATCTCAGGACAGACCCGCAGGACCCACACGGATCAGAGGAGTCAGGCAAGTGAATCCCGCCGCCCGGCAGGGCGATGACGCCGCCGCCCGCGCCGCCAACAGTCAGCTCGTGCGCGACTTCGGGCTGCTGATCAAGTCCGCCACCCGCTTGGAGCAGTCGATCGACACAGCGCTACGAAGGGAGTGCGGGATCAGCCACACGATGCTGGAGGTGCTGATCCGACTCCACCGGCAGCCCGGCGAGCGGGTTTCCCAGCGGCGGCTGGCCGACGATCTCACGCTGACCAGCGGCGGTACGACCCGCCTGATCGACCGCATGGAAGACGTCGGTCTCGTCCACCGCGTGCCCTCTTCGAAGGACCGCAGGGTGGTTCTGGTGGCACCGACCGACGAGGGCCGCGCGGTGTTCCTCCGTGCCGCGACCGTCCACGCCCGCATCCTGGAGGAGTACTTCGTCAGGCCGGTGGCCGGCGACTATCCACGGCTGACCAGTGCGCTGAGCGAGATACACAAGGCGCTGCGCGAAGACGCCGGGTGACACGGACATCGCCGAGAAGCGCTCAGAGGTCGTCGCGAGAGTCGCCGGTGTTCACCGCGACCATGATGGGCTGCAGGTCGGTCTCGGGCGGTGGAGCCGCCTCCCGGGGCATGTGAGGTGGGTTCCGAGCACGACCGTCAGTGAGACCGGCGCCCTGATCCCCGTGGTCGGGACTCCCGTTGCCCTCCGCCGGATGGCTCGCCCTATTGATTTGCCGCCGAACAAACGGATCCGATAGGAATCTTCCATGCTGAAGGGTGACAGAATCGGGCTCAGGGCCCGGCACGAGGACGACATTCCGGTCCTACAGACCGAGCTCTACAACGACGTGGTCACCCACTCTCGATCCCAGGGCCGGCCGTGGCGGCCGATCACGTCCGGCTCGAAGAACCCGCAGCTCGTGGTGGACGACACCGAGCAGGGGCACGTCCCCTTCTCCGTGGTGGAACTGGACGGCGGCGCGCTGGTCGGCACCGCGGTGCTGTGGGGCATCGACAACCACAGCCGGTCCGCGCACATCGGGCTGGGACTGCTCCCCTCCTCCCGCGGCAGGGGCTACGGCACCGACGTGGTCGCGGTGCTGTGCCATTACGGTTTCGTCGTGCGTGGCCTGCAGCGACTGCAGGTCGAGACGCTGTCGGACAACGCCGCGATGCTGCGTTCCGCCGAACGCAACGGCTTCGTCCGCGAAGGCGTGCTGCGCTCCTCCGCCTGGGTGCTGGGCGAGTTCCTGGACGAGGTGGTGCTCGGACTCCTCGCCCAGGAATGGAAGCCGGGCCCGGCGGTGTAGGCGGTGGGGGCCACCGGGGCGGACCCGATCCCCGCCCCCACGACATCACCCGGACTCAGCCCGCACGGATCTGCCAGGCAGCAGGTAGCGGACCCGCACCACGTCGGCGAAGGCGCGCTCCGCCTCGGCCAGCGCGGTCCCGATATCGCGCAGGCACCGCTCGGCCTGTTCCACCACGTCATCGGGGATCGTCATGGTGGTGTGGTCGAACCCGGTCGCCCCGGACGCGTGCGCCCAGTCGCCGTCGACCACATCTTCATCTGTCACAAGCACCTGGCCAAGCACACCGACGGCCTTTGAGATGAGATCTGATAGATCAGCAGGGACCATCCATGGTTCTTTTCCGCCATTTCCCTGCTGTTCTATAAATGATTTCGCCAGCCACTAGCAGGTCCAGCGGCGCTCTGCACTCTCATAGGTGGCGAGTTGGGCGTCGGTAGTGAAGGTCGTCTTATAAGTGTAGGTCCCCGTACCGTGGCAGGAGAACATCACATAGGTGGTGCCGCCAGTGAGTCGCTCATCGTCCACGACCTGCCATCCCCACCAGCGGTGCCGCTGCAATGAAACCGATCCATCTTTACAATTGCTCGACTTCATTCTGACGCTTCCCATGATCTCGCTAATTCCCTTGTAGGGAGACGTGATCTCGTAGCAACTCCTACTCCAATCGGAGGCGGAGGCAGGGGAAGCAGGAACGAGTAGCACCGCCGAGGAAACGAGGGCCATAATGATCGCGGATTTCCGCATGGGGTTGATGAATTTCATTCCCGAATTTCTCGTTTCCGATCTGGAGTTTCCTGTGAATCGAAGTTCACTATAGACACATTCTCGATCGTCAGCAAGTTCTCGAAAATGAATCAATATCGAACTATTTCACTATTTCTTCAACCGGATGAGCTTCCGTGCTACTCAGAGCTCATCTCAAAAGCCGTCGGTGTGCTTGGCCAGGTGCTTGTGACAGATGAAGATGCAGGCGATGCCGCGCATGGCCAGGAAGGTGGGGGCCTTGCGTTCCCAGCGCACGTCCAGCCTGCGGCAGGAGCCCAGCCAGGCGATGGAGCGCTCGACCTTGTACGGTGGCGGCCCAGCCGCCGGGAGGATTCGGCCCCGGGACGGGCCAAGCGCACCGCGATCCCACGTTGGCGCAGCCAGCGGCGGCGCTCTCGGGAGCGGTAGGCCTTGTCGCCGTGGAGCTTGGCAGGACGTCGCCGCCGGGGACCTCGCCGCGATCAGCGGGGTTCGGCCCCGTCTTCTCCCCCTCTCTTGGCACGAATCGACTGGGAGTCGACCGTGGAGCGGGGTCAATCCAGCAGGGCCCTTCTACCCAGCTCATCCGGGACTGTGCGGTGGATCGTGGGCCACAGGCCCGTCTCGGTCCAGGTCTGAAACCAGCGGTGAGCGGTGGCACGGGTAACACCGAACAAACCATCGACCTTCTCCCAGAAACATCCCGAGGCCTGGACGAACAGCGCCGCGGTCAACACGGCTCTCTGGTCCACACGGGGTCGGCCGGTCTTCGGCGCGGGAGGCAGGAGCGGCTGGACGACCTGCTGTGCCGGTTCCGCGAACACTCACCCGACGTGCGGCTGGGCATCCGCGCGAGGATCCGGCTACGCAAGCCCCAGCGGGTCACACTGCACTCATGGGCGTTCGCCCAGCTCGGCTCCTACATCGCCGACAAGGCCGAACGCGCCTGTGTGCCGGTGGTCCGCGTCGACCCCACCTACACCTCGCAGGGGTGTTCGGAGTGCGACCACGTGGACAGGAAGAACCGGCCCGACCAGGCCACCTTCGTATGCACGTCGTGCGGCTTCGCTGAGCACGCCGACGTCAACGCAGGCCGTGACATCGCCAAACGCGGTGTTGCGGTCTGGGCAGTGAGTCACGCCGCCGACGACGCGGCCTGAACCTTACCGGCCAGGTACAGACCTCAGAGCTGCAAGCTCGGTCCTTCAAATCCGAGAAGCTGACTTTGTAGGCCACCGGGTAGAGCGCCTCGATCGCCTCGGTGAAGGCCGGCGAGGTGTTCGGGTCCCCGTGGCCGTCGACCATGAGGTACCGCGGATCCGGCACCTCCGTGATCCGGAACCGGCCCCGCCTCGCCTGGTAGGCGTCGAGGGTCCGCTTGAGGTCGGTCTTGTTCGTCATCGGGTACCCGGGCTCGGGTGACGAGCCACGACCTTTCCGCCTCCACGAGGCTCAGCGGGTACGAGAACACCTCGCGCGCCGCGTGCGGGGTGTCGTCAGCCCAGTCTGGCGGTCCAGTCCCGGAGCCGACCGAGGAACGTCCGGCCGGTCGGCGGCGGGGTCTCCGCGAGCACCGCCGCGTGGAACGCGTGCGGCATGCCCTCGTAGACGTCGACCCGGACATCGGTGGCGGCTTCGGCCGCGGCCGCGGCGAACCGGCGGGCGTCGTCCAGGAACAGCTCGTCGCCGCCGGTCGGGAAGAGCAGGGGAGGCAGGCCGCGCGGGTCGCCGTGGAGCGGTGACTGGGGTGCCCGGTCAGGAGCGGCGCCGTCCAGGTACTGCGGCAGGATATGACCGGTGTTCGCCCCGCTGAGCAGGTCCTTGCCCTCGTTGGCGGTGATGGAGGGGCTGGATCCGGTGAGGTCGGTCATCGCCGAGACCGCGACCGCGCCGGCTGGGAGCGGCACCCCCTCGTCCTTGAGCACCAGCAGTGCCGACAGCAACAGGGTGGCGCCGGCCGACTCCCCGGCGAGGACGATCCGTGAAGCGGGGACGGCCTGGTCGAGCAGTGCGCAGTAGACCGCCACCACATCCTCGACCGGGGCCGGGAACGGGTGCGCGGGCGCCAGCCGGTAGTCGACGCGCAACGCGGGCCGCCCGGTGGCACGGGACAGGCGGTGCGCCATCACCCGCTCGGTGGCCGGGTTGGTGTACTCGAACCCCCCGCCGTGCACGTACACCAGCACGCCCGCGCCGATCCCCGCCCGGTCGGCGTCGATCCAGTCGCACCGGACACCGCCGGTGTCCGGGAGCAGGAGCTCGGTCCCGGTGTCATCGGGCAGCGCCACGGAGAACAGCGCCCCCGAGGTGAACAGTTCCCGGACCTCGGTGCGCTCCTGCTCCGAGGCGGGGATGCGGGTGGTGGTCGGAATGACAGAAATGACGTGATTCCCTTCTGGGAGGTATACGCGGACACAGAATAAAAATGGATATCAGAGCACGGCGGAGCAACGCCGGGAACGCCTTGTCCGATCCCTCGCGAAGGGGCGCGGGAATGCCGGAGACCGCGTCGGGAAGGAAGGCACCGCGGCGCGAACGCCGGTACGGAAAAGCCGCGTGGGATACGCGGTCACGCGCCGCGGGTGTCGGTCACCGAGGCGGACGCGGAGGAGGACAGCTCTAGAGGAGGCGCGTGAAGCTCGTCATGGCGGCATCAACTCCTCGAGGTCGGGTACCGCACAGCGGACTTCCGGTCCAGGAAGGTCCGATACGGCACGAAAGATGATTCAATCCCTTCTCCGCCTTTCTGTCAAGGCAAAGTCTCGGACGTGGCGGTGGCGCACCCCGGAAACGCGGTTTCGCCGGTACGCCACGATGGCGGGAATCGGTCGACTGACAACTTCTCGACCTGCGATATCGGTGATGGGGGTGCTCTTGGCACACCGCCGAATAAGCGACGGGCCGGGGCCGGTGCGCGGGCGGCGCATCGACCCCGGCGTATCCCTCGGGCGGAGACGGCCGAGGGATACGCGGCCCACGCGCCGCGGACGGCGAGCCATGGCCCTCAGGCGATCAGTCCGTGGAAGTGGGCGAGCATGCGTTCCGTGTCGGGTTCCAGGCCGGTGAAGAGACCGAACGCCTGGCTGGCCTGGAACACCGCCATCTCCCCTCCCCCGACCGTCGGGCAGCCCCGGTCCTCGGCCAGAGCCAGCAGCTCGGTGCGCAGGGGCCGGTAGACGATGTCGGCCACCCACAGGGATGGACGCAGCAGGTCGGCGGGGACCGGGGTGCCCGGGTGCCGCGCCATACCGATCGGTGTCGCGTTGACCATGCCGTCGGCCCGTGACAGCAGCGGTTCGAGCGCGTCCGTCCCGGCGGCGCGGCAGACCGCTCCCGGATGGTGTCCGCTGAGGCGCTCGACCAGCTCCCGGGCCCGTTCCACACGGGTGTCGACCACGGTCACCTCCCGCACGCCCGATCCGAGCAGTGCGTGGACCACGGCCGCGCCCGCTCCTCCGGCGCCCAGGACCACCACCCGGTCCCGGGGGACGTCGGGCAGACCGCGTTCCAGGCACCGGGCGAACGCGGACCAGTCGGTGTTGTGTCCGACCGTCCGACCGGACTCGAACACCACCGTGTTCACCGCTCCGAGGGCGGCGGCGTCCGGGGTCAGGCGGTCCAGCCCGGGCAGGACCAGCTGCTTGCAGGGGTGGGTGACGTTGAGACCGTCGAACCCCAGCTGGCGGGCGGCCCGGACCAGGTCGACGACCGAGTCCGGCGCCAGGCCCAGCTCCGCGAGGTCGACGGTGCGGTAGACGAGACGGTGGTGGAGTTCGGCGGCCTCACGCTCGTGCATGGACGGTGTCAGGGAGGGGCCGATCCCCGTCCCGATGAGCCCGACGAGGTAGGAGCGGTGGGCGGTGGACACCGCCGGTGCGCGGGTGGTCGCGGTCACCTGCCGGCCTCCGCCCTCTGCGCGGCCATGCGGAACGGGCTGTTGGCGGAACCGTAGCCGGAGTAGCCACCCGTGCGCTGGACGACCTCCAGGAAGAGCCGACCGTCGAGCACCGGGGTGTAGAAGTGGAGGAACTCTCCGTCTCCGGCACGGTCGTGGAGGACGCCGTACTCGCGCATGCGCTCGATGGCCGCCGGTTCCAGGTCCGTGCGGCAGGCCAGGTCGGCGTAGTAGTTGTCGGGGATGCGCAGCGGCTCGACCCCGTCGGCCCGCATGGCCCGGGCGACCGCGAACACGTCCTCGCAGCCGAAGGCGACGTGCTGTGGGCCTCCGCGCGCGTCCTCGTACGGCCCCCGCCCCAGCATGGAGGCGTTCAGGGCGATGCGCGGCCCCTCCCCTCCGCGGCTCATCGCCCTGCTGCGCACCATGCCGTCGGGGCTGGCCAGTTCGACCCCGTCGTCGGGTTCCAGGCCCAGCGCCGAGCGGTAGAACAGGGAGGCCTCGTCGAAGTGGTCGAAGGGCTGGAACAGCCCCACGTGGTCGATACCGGTGAGGTCGCCCTCCCCCTCCCCGCCGTCGCCCGGCGCCGGGACGGTGAAGTCGGCGAGCCAATCCTCCCCCGCCGCCGGAGTGTGCGGGCAGAAGAAGACCGAGGTGCCGTCGGGGGCGGCGACGGCGCTCAGTCGCGCCTCGGCCGGGTCGCGCCGCCGGGGCAGGGGCGGCGCCAGCAGCCGCNNNNCGTCGACGCCGAGGGCCGTCACCGAGGTGTCGCCGCTCCAGGTGTGTCCGAGCTGGGGGTCGGCCGCGTTGAGCAGGACGCGGGCCCGCCCGTTGCACCACAGTTGCACCGGCTTGGAACGGTGGTCCCGGGTGTGCCGGAAGCCCAGGGAGGCCAGCGCGCGGCGGACCCTCTCCGCGGCGTGGTCGGGTGCCGCGACCTCGACGAACGCGTATCCCCGCGCCCGGGGCGGCGCGGGCAACCGCGTGAGTTCGACCCGCGCGGCGCGCCCGCCCGACGGCGGCTCCTGGTCGCGGGCCCGGGCGGTCTCGTCCTCCAGGAGGGCCAGGGACCGCAGTGCGTCGGCGGCCGTGCGCCCGGGGTCGGAGGCCCGGAACACGTCGTTGAACACCTCCAGGGACAGTGGCCCCTCGTACCCGGCGGCGAGCACGTGTCCGGTGAACGCCGACAGGTCGAACGCGCCCTGCCCCGGGAAGCAGCGGTGGTGCCGGCTCCAGTGCAGGACGTCCATGGGCATGAGGGGGGCGTCCGCGAGTTGGAGGAAGAAGATCCTGTCCCCGGGGATGTCCCGGATCCCCGACGGGTCGTGGCCTCGGGACAGGATGTGGAAACTGTCCAGGCACACCCCGAGTCCGGGGTGGTCGGCCTCCCGGACGAGGCGCCAGGCGTGCCGGTAGTCGTCGACCCACCGCCCCCACGACAGCGCCTCGTAGGCGATGCGGACCCCGTAGGGGGCGGCGGTCTCGGCCAGCCGGTGGAGCTGCGCGGCCGCGAGGGCGTCGTCGCCCCTCGATTCCGGGGCGACGCTGGAACACACGAGCATCACGTCCGTCCCCAGCTCCACCATGAGGGCGAACTTGGCCTCGGCACGCCGGAGGTTGCGCTCCAGTCGGGCCTCGTCCACCCCCTCGAAGTCGCGGAAGGGCTGGTAGAGGTCGATGGTCAGGCCGAGTGCCCCGGCCAGGGCCCGGACCTCGCGGGGCGGGAGCGCTGAGCCGATGAGGTCGCTTTCGAAGACCTCCACGCCGTCGAACCCCGCCCGGGCCGCGGCCCTGAGCTTCTCCTCCAGGGTTCCGCTGAGTGACACGGTCGCTATGGAACGCCGCATGCGTCGCGCCCTCCTTCTCTTGTGTCCGGTGCCTACTCGGTCTCCTGGAAGGACTCGTAGAGCTCGCGCTGCTCGCCCTCCAGGTTCTCGGCGAAGTGATCCTGGACCCGGGTCCGGAACGCCTCGACGTCCACGTCGACGACGACCTCGATGGAACCGTCGGCGCGCCACTCCTCCAGGATCTGTTCCTCGGCCTCCTCGATGCAGGCGCGGTTGTCCTCGCGGACCGAACTGACGGCCTCCTGGAGCACCTCCCGCTGTTCGGGCGACAGCGCGTCCCAGGTCTGTCCGGAGACCACGATCATCTGCGAGCCGACCTGGTGGCCGCTGAGGCTGATGTGCGACTGGACCTCGGCGAAGTTGTCGCCGTCGATGGTCGGGATCGGGTTCTCCTGGCCGTCGACGGTCCCCTGCTGCAGGGCGAGGTAGACCTCCTCGAAGGCGACCGTGGTCGGCTCGGCGCCCAGCGCCTCGGCGTTGGCGAGGTAGATGGGCGAGTCGGGGAAGCGCATCCGCAGTCCCTCGAGGTCCTCGGGGGTGCGGATGGGCTGGTTGGCGGTGAAGTGGCGGTCGCCGAAGTACCAGGCGTCGAGGATCTTGGCGCCGGTGGCCTCCTCGAACCCCTCACGCAGCGCCCGGGAGTCCTCGGAGTCGAAGTAGGCGAACAGGTGGTCGGCGTCCCGGAAGGCGTAGGCGGCGTCCAGGACCCCGATCGGCTCCCCGGGGGGGGC
>NZ_ANBC01000840.1:11488-17163 GCF_000341125.1 Nocardiopsis lucentensis DSM 44048
GCCGGACATGACCGAGGCGAAGGTCTCGGTGTTGTTGCCGAGCTGACTGCCCGGGAAGGTGTCGACGGAGAACCCGGCGTCGGCCTCCGCCACGCGCTCGGCGACCAGGTCGATGCCACAGCGGGTGTGCGGGTGGTCCGGCGTGTAGCTGTTGGCGAAGGTGAGGGTGAGTTCTCCGTCGGCGGTTCCGCCGCCGCTGCCGCAGGCCGTGGCGGCGAGCACCAGTGCGGGAACCAGGGCTGTCAGTCGGGTCGTCGTGCGCATGGGGGATTCTCCTCCTTGGGAAGGGGTGTCACAGGTCCAGGAGTCCGGGCAGGAACAGGACCAGGTCGGGTATGAGGATCAGGAGCAGCAGGACCGCCGCCAGGGGGAGCAGGAAGGGCGCGGTACCGCGGAACACCTCGTGCATGGGGGTGCGGGTCGCCGAGCCGAGGACGAAGAGCACTCCGCCGATCGGGGGCGTGAGCAGGCCGATCATCAGGCAGAGGATGGTGATCACGCCGAAGTGGACCGGGTCGGCGCCCAGCCGGACGGCGACGGGCAGCAGGACCGGAACGGTGATGACCAGGGCGGCGATGGGTTCCAGCACGGTTCCGACGAGGATGAGGACCACGCTCACCAGCAGCAGGAGGACGGTGGGGTCGTCGGTCAGGCCCAGCAGGAAGGTCGCCACCTGCTGCGGGACCTGTTCGCGCGCCAGAACCCAGCCGAGGAGGCCCGAGG
The DNA here is from genome assembly GCF_000341125.1 of Nocardiopsis lucentensis DSM 44048. Classification (GTDB taxonomy): domain Bacteria; phylum Actinomycetota; class Actinomycetes; order Streptosporangiales; family Streptosporangiaceae; genus Nocardiopsis; species Nocardiopsis lucentensis. Next base: position 12,212 of record NZ_ANBC01000840.1, read on the forward strand.
CGGCGAGGATGATCGCGATGGAGGCGGCCGTGGTGACGGTCTCCGCTCCGACGCGCCACAGGGTGCGCCAGCTCAGCCTGCGGTAGACCAGGCCCAGGAACAGGACGTAGGCGACGCCGACCGACGCGGCCTCGGTGGGGGTGAACAGCCCGCTGAGGATCCCGCCGAGCAGCAGGACGGGGGCGAGCAGCGGACCCAGCGCTCTCCGTGTCGCGGCGGCCAGCTCGCCGCGCGACGCCCGCCTTCCGGCGAGTTCGGGCTTGGTGCGCGCCCACAGGAACACCGCCAGGGTCAGTCCCCCCGCCATCAGCAGGGCGGGGACCACCGCCGCGGCGAACAGCGCGGCGGTGGAGACCGCCGCGACCGACGCGTACACGATCGCGGGGATGCTGGGCGGCATCACGGGGCTGATCAGACTGGTGGAGGCGGTCAGCCCCAGGGTGAAGCGCCGGGGGTACCCGGCCCTGGTCATCGCCGGGACCATCATCTTGCCCATGCCCGCGACGTCGGCCAGGGCCGTGCCGCTGATCCAGGAGAAGCCGACGCTGACGCCGATGTTGACGTAGCCGAGGCCGCCGCGCGCACGCCCCAGCAGGACTCGGGCGAAGGCGAAGAGCCGGTCGGCGATCCCCGTGTGGTTGGCGACGACGCCGAGCAGGATGAACAGCGGGACCGCCAGGAGGGGGAAGCTGTTGACCTCCTGGGCCGCGGTACGCAGGCTCAGCCCCGTGGACTGGCCGCCGACCACCATGTAGGTCAGGCACGGTCCCAGGATCGCGAAGGCGATGGGCACCCGCAGGAGCAGCAGGACGAGGATGCCGAGGACGACCAGCAGCGCGCTCATCGGGCCGCCTCCCCGGAGTCGCGGTGCTCGCGCTGGGGCGGTCCGGGCGACAGCGCCGCGTTGGCGAGGGCCCGCAGCGACATGAGCGCGACGCCCACCAGCGGGATCGCGTAGATCCAGGCCACGGGGATGCGCAGGGCCGGTGTGGACTGCGGGGACCCGCCGAGGACGAGTTCGACGGCCTCCAGGGTCAGCAGCACGCCCACGGCCGCGACCACGAGGTTGGCCAGGACCCACACCGCGCGCAGCGCGCGGTCACCGAGAACGAGGTCGACCACCTTGAGGGTGATGTGCTCGTCTCGGCCCAACAGGTAGGAGACCAGTGAGAACGTGAGCCAGACCAGTCCGAGGCGGGCCAGCTCGCCGGTCCACACCCACCCTTCCACGGGCAGGTGGCGCTGGACGGCCTGGGTGAGGATGAGCGCGAGGATCAGGGCGAGCAGCGCGACCCCGGTGGCCAGTTCTGCGGTTTCCAACCACCGCACCGCCGCGGGACGCGGCGGGCGTGGTGTGTTGCCGGGGGTTGGGGGTCTGTCAGCCATCCGGGCGGCTCCACTCAACGGACGATTACGGTGTCGGCGCAGGTCACGGGGTGCGTGATGCGCATCACCCGAGGCGTGATGTGAACCCTAGGTTTCTCGCTCGTGTCGTGGCAAGCGATTGCCAAAAGTTGTCAAAGCGCGTAGAAGGGGCGTTATGAACTCCCCGAAGCGCACCACCATCTACGACGTGGCCCGGGAGGCGGGCGTCGCCGCCTCCACGGTGTCGCGGGCCCTGCGCAACCCCCGCCGTGTCAACGCCGCCACACGCGAGCACGTCCTCGGTGTCGCCGAACGTCTCGGCTACCGGCCCAGCCCCCTGGCGACCGCGTTGCAGTCCGGACGGACCGCGACCGTGGCGATGCTGGTTCCCGACATCACCAACCCGCACTTCTTCGGCACCGTCAGGGGCGCCGAGCGGCGCGCCTCCGCGGCCGGGATCACCTTCATCCTCAGCGACACCGAGGAGTCGGCCGACACCGAGCGCACGAAGATCGAACACCTGGCGCGATCGGTGGACGGCTTCGTGCTGGCGTCGAGCCGGATGTCCGACGAGAGCGTCTGGGAGCTGGCCGAGGAGCACAACCTGGTCCTGGTCAACCGGGAGGTGCGGGGCCTGCCCAGCGCGGTGGTCGACAGCCGCGCGGGCAGCCGGCAGATCGTGGAGCACCTGGCCTCGCTCGGCCACCGGACACTGGTCTACCTGTCGGGACCGCACCAGTCCTGGCTGGCGGGTGAGCGGTGGCAGGGGCTGCTCGACGGCGCCCGGAACCTGGGCATGAGGGCGACGCGTCTGGGGCCGTTCCCTCCCCGCGTGGTCGGTGGCGGAGCGGCGGCCGACGCCGCCCTGGTGACGGGTGCGACGGCCGTGGTCGCGCACAACGACCTGCTGGCCATCGGCGTGCTGCGCCGCCTGGCCGAACGGAGCGTGAAGGTGCCGGAGCGGATCAGCGTGGTGGGCTATGACGACATCTTCGGGGCCGACTTCTGCGTGCCCGCACTCACGACCCTGGCGGGGCCCCAGGATGAGGCGGGCCGGTCGGCCGTGGAACTGCTCTTGGAGAACAGGTCCCGCTCCACGGCACGCACGCCAGACCGCCGGGTGATGCTCCCCTCGCACCTGGTCATCCGCGGCTCCACCGGCCAGGCGCCGCGCTGAATCCCGGTCCGGCGGCCACGGAGTCGCCACGGGCGGATCGCAATCCGCGACGACCGGGAGAAGCGTGATTCATGTCGCCGTCGATGCGTATGCGCAGGTCACCACTCTGGAACGGAACGGCGAAGCATCGGTTCGCCTCGGCGCCGCCCCCGGGTCAGTGATGGCACCGGGCGCGCGTCGATCCGCCGGGATCCTGACGAACGCCTCGGGCGACACGCAGGGAAGGGACTCCGACGGGCTCCCAGAGCACTGCCCGTACTTCAACGACGACGTGTTCCCGGCCCGCCCCGTCCGGGCGGAGGACTTCTTCTGCCTCAACGACTTCGACACACCTCCCGAGGCCCAGGAGACGGTGAACCGGTTGGTGGGCGAGTTCCTCCCCAGGCGCGCTTCCCCTCCCCCTCCCCCGACGGGAGGGCGGCGGGGTGGACGCACGGGCACGGACGGCCCGGGACGCCGGACCGCCCCACCGTGGTCGGCGCGACCGTGGGACGCGGTGATCCCTCCGGTGGGAGGATCGGGGACGATACACGTGGGACGAGGACCTCGCCGACGGATCACGACCAGCAGGTACCAGAGCCATGGAGGTGGCCGCAGTGAAGCGCGTCGGCGTCATCGGAGTGGGCGAGATCGGTCGGGCGATCGTCGAGGGCCTGTGCGGCGGGAGTGCGCGACCGCCGGAGATCCTCCTCTCCCCCCGGGGCGCCCGCACGGCCGCCGAGCTGGCCGAACGCCACGACAACGCGCACGTGTGCGCCGGCAACCAGGAGGTGGTGGACCGTTCCGAGGTGGTCGTCATCGCCGTACGCCCCCAGGACCGGACCGAGGCGCTGACCGGTCTGCGGGTGGACCGCGACACCGTGGTGGTCAACGTGATGGCCGGGGTCGGCAACGACGACCTGCGCCGGATACTGGCCACCGACGCCCCGCTGGTACGGGCCATCCCTCTTCCCGCCGTACGTGAGCGCCGTTCCATCACGGTGACCTGTCCGTCGCACCCGGTGGCCGACGCCCTCTTCGAGCGCCTGGGTGGGACGCTGCCGGTCGCGGACGAGGCGACCCTCAACGTCTTCTCCGCGCTGACGGCGACGCTGACCAGCCACTACTGGTACCTCGCCACGCTCACGGAGTGGGCGGCGGGCCACGGCCTCGCCGCAGAGGACGCGGACCGCTACCTCCGCGGCCTGTTTCAGGGCGTCGGCCGCGCCCTGGGTGACGAGACCCGTTCCCTCCACCAGCTCGCGTCCGACCACGAGACCCCGAACGGCATCAACGAACGGGTCCGCAACGCCTGGTTCGGCCCGGCCAATTCCGCGGCCCTGCGCCAGGCCCTCGACGACCTCCTCGACGACCTGAGGTGGCCTGGAGACGCCACGCGGACGACCCGGCCCGGGATGATCCCGGGTGGGCGCGCTCCGGCCGGTTCAGGGGGTCCGGTCGGCGGGGAAGCCTCCGGTGGCCACCGGTCCCCACGTCCGCGGCGTGATCCTCAGTAGGGCCTTGCCCTGGCGACGCATCGCCTGGCGGTACTCCTCCCAGTCCGGGTGCTCCCCCGCGATCACCCGGAAGTACTCCACCAGCGGCTCGACCGCGTCCTCCCCGGAGAGCACCTCGGCGGTCCCGTCGACCTGTGCCCAGGGCCCGTCGAAGTCGTCGGAGAGCACCACCACGCTCACCTGCTCGTCCCGCGCGGCGTTGCGGGCCTTGGCGCGCTCGGGGTAGGTGGACACCACGATCCGCCCCTGTGCGTCCACCCCGCAGGTGACGGGTGAGGCCTGGGGCGAACCGTCACGGCGCCGCGTGATGAGCAGGGCCTTGTGCCGTGGCGTGACGAACTCGATCAACCCGTCACGGTCGACTGCGGTGTTGGTGGCGATCGAAGGGCTCACTGTGCTCGCTCTCGGTAGCTGTCCCTGTGGAGGAACCGGGTCAGGGAGTCGGCACGGGGAAACCGTCCCCGCGCGCCCGTCCGTCCCCGGACGAGGAAAGCCAATCACGGATCGGTGGGATGTGGCAGACCCTGGCAGTATCTGGGAGAGCGCCTGCGCCGGTGCGCGCGGCCCCGGAGTCGGGTGGCCCGAGGACCGCGCCGTTCTCGTCGAGCGCGTTCGGGACGGTCAGCCGCCCGGTAGGACCACCGGAGTCCGCAGGAGGGGACCGGGCCCCTCGGGAGCCGGTCTCCGGACACGGACGACGCCGGCGGCGACGTGTCGACCACGTCCCCACCGGCGTCGGTTCTCGCGCCGCCGCCTACACGGGCTGCCCGGCCCTGCGCTTCTCGACGCGTTCGGCGCGGTGGCGTCTGGCCTCGTCGGCGTCCAACACCGGCGCCGCCGCCAACAACTGACGCGTGTACTCGCTCTGCGGATCCTCGTACACGCTGTCGCTGTCGCCCATCTCCACGATCTCA
>NZ_ANBC01000841.1 GCF_000341125.1 Nocardiopsis lucentensis DSM 44048
TCTCGTACGCGCCTGTCCCCGCGCGTTCGTGTACCGCATGAAGTCGCGATCACAACCATCAACCAATCAACCACTCGCACCATCACCGTGCGGTCAAATTGTCGCCTCGGTGACCGAATCGGCCCGAATTCCCTTCCACCCTCCGGGCGCGCGAACGGACCCGCCCTGGGGAGCGGGTCCGCGTCGTCCCTCCTACGCGTGGTGCCCGGCCGGTGGGCGAACCGTCGCCCCGCCGACCCCGTCAGCCCGCGTGACTTCCGTGAGCCTTCCTGGACAGCCCGTCGGGGTCGAGGATCTCGATCGCCGCGTACCGCATCTCGATCAGCTCCTCCCGCTCCAGCCGCTTCAACACCCGGTTCAGTGACGGTCGGCGGACGCCGAGCATCGCGGCGAGCGTGCGCTGCGGCAGGGGGACCACGGAGCTGGACGCCTCGTCGAGCAGCAGCCGGGCGGTCTGTTCGGTCAGGGACTTGCCCAGCAGCTCCATGATCCGCCCCTGGCTGGCGTCCAGGCGGCCGGCGATGCTGGCCAGCCAGCGCCGGGCGAGCGCGCGGTGCTCGGACATGAGGCGCTCGAAGTCCTCGGCGCGCATGTACAGGAGCTCGACGTCGTCGGTCGCGCGCGCGGTGTACGGCAGGGGTTTGCCCAGGAGGAACTGGATGTCGCCGTCCACGTCACCCGCGTGCCTGATCTCGACCACCGTGCGCTCCTCGCCCGAGCCGACCGACAGCTCCACGTGTCCGGACCGAACGATCCACACCCGGGAGGGGGAGTCGCCCTCACGGAAGGCGACCGCGCCCCGGGACAGCGACTGCCGGTGCAGGAACGTGGCGAGCGCGTTCAGATCCCGGGGGGTGAGCGGCGCGGCCGAGCCCCGACCGACGCAGCGCGCCACCCACGCCGCCTGCTGGACCCGCGGATCCGCGGTCTCGGTCCCGTTCAGTCGGCGCTCGGGTACCGCCGATGTGGCCCTCGGGTTCATGTACGTCCTCCGTCCACCCCGTGGCGCGTTCGCGGGCGCCCGGCCCCGAACCGCACCGCGTGCACGCGGCGGCCGGGGTTCCCCGGCAGCACACGCAAGGGCGGAGGTCCCGCCACGGGGACGAGACCTCCTTGCGGTCAGGTGGGCGGTCCCGTGGGGGCGCCCGCCTTACTTCCTACTAGTTGGCGAAACTGAAGAGGTTCTGGGAACCGGCGCCATGCGGACCCGCGAAGGAGGCGCTCGCCTTGTAGAGCGCGAAGCCCCCGCCACGACCGCCGAAGCCTCCGCCGTAGTAGCCGTTGCCGGCCGCGGCCGTGATGCTCTGGGACATGGATCCGTTCGGCCCGGCGAACTGGGAGTCCCCGTGCCAGAAGCTGTTGGCCAGGGCGGCCGACGGGAGACCGAACGCCAACATCGGGGCGGCCACACCGGCCACCAGAACACGTGTGATCGTCTTCGCCTTCATGGAAGTTCCCTCCTGTGCGACGGACGGGCCGTGAGCCCGCCCGAGCCACCGGCGAGTCCCCGCCGGAAACCCCTGAGAGGCGCCTCCAGCGGCAACGCGCACCACACAACCACATGAATTCCCCATAATCAGGCTCATCTGTTACCGAAGCGACAGTATTTCTGGCATTTTGCCCGGAACTGGAGAACTGCCAGCGATCACCACGCGAACCCATGCGCGAGTTAACGGAACGCCAGAAAACACGCAGTAGATGTTATTTCCATGGTTTCCGAGAGGAGTGGGACCAGAAGGAGTGTCAGAAATGCGACACAGTTACTCCCGCGACTCGGCGTGCCGGTCCCCTAATGACCCATGAATCTACGAAAAGCTGCGACTACCTGCATCCGATCCATAGGAGTGCAAATGTCTGAACTCGTTCGACGCGCCGTTCTGGACAAGAGATTCTGGCCCGGGGTCGCGATGGCCGCGCTCATCGGCGGTTCGCTGTCCGTCGCCGGCGTCGCCACGGCCGACACCGTCGACGAAGCCGACCCGGCGGCCCAGGAGGAGGCGGCCCAGCCCGCCGACACCGAGGCCGCCGAGCAGGAGGAGGGGCGTGACGGCGGTCCGTTCAGTGGCGGCCCGCACCACCACGACGACAACGGCAGCGGGGTGCACTCCGAGACCGAGGACAGTGAGTTCCACGAGGTCTGTGACACCGCAGGCCCCGGCGGGTCCTTCATCGGTCCCTGCCCCCGCCCCGCGGGAGGCGGCGGTGGCGGCGGTGCGGTCGGCGGGGCTCCCGAGGAGCTCGCCGTCACCGGCCCGTCCGAGGACCTCGCCCTGGTCGGCGGCGCGATCGCCCTGACCGGTGGTGTGGTCATGTACATCACCCGGCGCCGCTCGGAGCGTGCCGAGGACGCCGAGGCCTCCGCGTAACACCTCCGGGACGCCGGAGTCACGGGGTGGGGACCGCACCGGTTCCCACCCTTTCTCCTGCGCTGGATCCCTGGGCCGTCTCCGGCGACCGGATCCCGTCAGCGCTTCTGCGGAGGCGACGGGGCGACCCCGTCAGTCCGCCCGCTGGGCGAGACCGTAGGGGTCGAGGATGTCCACCGCGCCGTAGCGCAGCCTGATGAGTCCCTGCCCCTCCAGCTCCTTGAGCACCTTGTTCAGGGAGGGACGGCACACACCCAACATCTCCGACAGCTTCTGCTGGGGCACGTCGACCACCCCGCCGCTGGCCTCGTCCAGAAGCAGCCGGGCGCTCTGCTGGGTGAGCGTGCGGCCGAGCATCCCGACGATCCGGTCGTGCGACTCCGACAGCCGCTCGGCCATGGTCGCCATCCACAGTCGGGACATCTCCGGGTGCTCACCCAGCAACTCCTCGAAGTCGAGCGGCGTCATGGTCAGGCACTCCGACTCCTCCAGCGCGCGCGCCCGGTACGGGAACGGCATACCCAGCAGTTTCTGGATGTCGCCGTCGATCCCGCCCGGGCGCAGGATCTGCACGATCAGCGGCCGGGACCGCCCCTTGACCGCGAGTTCGAGACGGCCGGACCGGACGATCCACACCCCCGCGTCCCGATCCCCCTCCCGGAAGGCGAGCTCGCCCCGGCGGAGCAGGCGCTGCCTGAGCCTGCCCGCCAGCGCGGCCACCGCCGCGCGTCCCGGACGGGCCGCGCCCCGGCTCTCCAGACACGACACGACCCATTCCGCGAGGTGGAACCGCTCGGGGTCCACCGTCTCGTCGCTCACCCTGGGGGCCACGACCCGGATCTCGTCGGTACGTCCCATACCTGCCGCCTGCATGTTCCTCAACGGTTCCTCACCCGAACTCGTGCTCGCCCGCCTCCGTCAGGAGCGGGACGAGGCGGACGGTGGATTCGTGTGACCGGACGGCCACGCGCAGAAGATGGACGGACGTTCGCCGTGGGAACGGCGTGAGCCGGGGAGACGTCTCCCCGGCCTCGGTCGCCGGAATCCACGGAAAGCACTGTCACCGATCTCGTGGGGGACGGTCGCGATGGTCGTGGACCCTCGCCGTCGTCGGGAACCCCTGGGGTCGTACGGACGGCTCTTGGGCCGTGGACCCTTCGCCGGAGTTCCCACCGCTCCCCCATCGCGATTAGAGCACGGTGCCCTCCTCACATCGGGGAGGACTCCGCGATCACCACCACTGAAATAACCAAAAGCTTCCTTTACCGGGAAACGGCGAAGGGGCATCCGGCCCGGCCGGATGCCCCTCCACGCGAACGCGGGTGCCGCTACAGCTTGCCCTCGATCTGGTGCGCGTGGACGTGGACCGACTGCTGGTCCTCGTCGTCGGTGATCGTGAACTGCGCGCCCTTGCCCTTGCCCTGGACCGAGTGCACCTTGCCGGTGCGGATCTGGTCGTCGTGGCGGCTGCTGCGGAACTGCACGCGGTCACCCTGCTTGAACGTCATGCGACTCTCCAAGTGATGAGACTTCCCCACGGCCGGGACTTCTCCGTCACCGTGCACCGGCGCCGGGAGACCGACCACTTCGCAACCTAGACCGGCCCGGCGTCGTTCCAGGGGCGACGCCAAGCCAAATGTCAGATTTATGACAGTTCTCGTCAGACGGACACCATTCTGGGTAGGGGACGAGCAAGGTGTTGAAATCCCAACAAAAGAGTCATCTACACCACAGTTCGCTCACATCGCGTCACCGATTGTGCTTTCGTGTGGATGTCGACCGACGGCAGCGTCCGGGCGGTGCCCAGGACCTCGGCGGGGGTCATGGGTGCAAGGGGCGCCCGTCGACTGGATGGTCACGCTGCCAGGGATGTCAACGCCGCACGCCACCAGGCGTACTGAAGGGGGGTTTCCATGGGCAAGGGGAAGATCGCGAGCGCCCTGGTCGCGGGAATCGCCACCCCGGCTCTGGTGTTCGGCGTGCCGTCGGTCGCGATGGCCCAGAGTTACGACTCCGCGGGTCAGTCCGTCAGCCAGCAGAGCGGCTA
>NZ_ANBC01000842.1 GCF_000341125.1 Nocardiopsis lucentensis DSM 44048
CCCGGGCGATGACACAATCACAGAGTGTCATCAAAGGGCGTGTCCTCCACGTTGGTTCCGACGTGAATGAGACAGGCTCATGGAAGCGGCTCCGGCCCCCGGGCCACGGACCGCACCCATGAGACCGACCGTGCGCCGACGCGTCGGCGCACACGTGGCCGGGGAGGCTCCGCCTGGCGGGGCCTCCCCTTCACGTGCCACCAGCGACGGAAGGACGACCGTTGACCGAGCACCGCACCCACCGTCCCCCGCGACCAACAGACGGGGACGGACCCTTCCCCGCCCTCCTGCGGACGTCTCGCCGAGCCCTCCTCACCCTGGCCGTCGCCGCGGGCACGGTCGCGGCGGGAGCCACCGGGGCCGCGGCCGACACCGAGACCAACGGCTCCGAGATCGGCTACGAGCACCGCACGGTCCACCTCGGCCGGTTCGAGGCCCGGTTGACCGTGGTTCGGACCACGGTCAACGAGGACGGTTCCGTGGTCCACACCGAGAGCGAGTACTACGCCGGCCCCGAGGGCGGGGGCGCGGACACCATCCGCACCTGGGTCGACTGACCGCGAACGCGCTCCGCCCCTCCGGGACACGTCAGTGCAGGAACTTCAGCCCGACGACCCCGGCCACGATGAGCACCAGGCACAGCACCTTGGCCACGCTCATGCCCTCATCGAACAGGACCGCGCCGACCAGGGCGGTTCCGATGACGCCGACGGCGACCCAGACGGCGTAGCCGGTGCCGAGTGGGATGGTGCGCAGCGCGAACGCCAGCCCGCCCATGCTCAGGACGAGTGTCGCCCCGAAGACGACCGAGGGCCACAGGCGTGTGAACCCCTGGGACGCGGTGAGCGCGGTGGCCCACGCCGCCTCCAGCAGACCGGAAACCACGAGAACGATCCAAGCCATGACCCGAGATGCCTCCACGACGCGGCGAACATGTCCGCGCCGTCTTGTCGCTGCCGGGTACGGCGCACCTCGTCCGGGGTGCCGGGGGCCGGTCCGCGATGGCGGGGGCGAAACACGCCCGCCGACGGAAGGCCACAGCCCAGCCGTACGGTACAACGCCGCCCTCCGCACGGGGCTTCCGCCCCGGGCGGAGGCACGGATCACCGCCGTGGAGCCGACGGGCCGGGCCGTCGGCGGGCAGGGAGGGGACGGAGCCGTCGCGCGTGGCCCCGGGGCCGCGGCGCCCCGGAACCGCCCACCCGCCGCTCACCGCACCACACGACCGCTCGCCGCACGGCCGGCGACCACTCGACGCGCGGCCCCAGCGTTCGGCGCTCGCGAACGCGCACCTCCTCCCCTCGCCGGCGTGTCCCTCCTTACAGTTCCGAGTAACGCAGGTCACACCAGCGCAACGCGGGTGTAACCGGTAGGCCCCGCACATCCCCCAGAGGAGTCCACCATGGCAACAGACAAGCAGGCCGGGAGTCCGTCCCCGCCGGGCGGGACGGAAGCCGCACGAGACGCGGCCTTCGTCGAGATGCACCGCGACCCGCGCTTCACCGAGCTCAAGCGTCGCCTCTACGTCTTCGTCTTCCCCATGAGCCTCGCGTTCCTGGCCTGGTACCTGCTCTACGTGCTCATGTCCGCCTTCGCCCGCGACCTGATGGGCACCGTGCTCTTCGGCACGGTCAACGTCGCCCTCGTGTTCGGCGTGCTCCAGTTCGTCACCACCTTCGGCATCGCCGTGCTGTACACGACGTACGCGCGCGGGAGGCTGGACGGCCTGGCGACGCAACTGCGCGAGGAACTGCCCGCCGTCACCGAGGAGGTCGGCCGATGATGCTCGCACAGGAGGCGGCGAGCGAGGGCGGCCGCGTCGTCACCCTCGTCCTCTTCGGCCTCATGGTCGCGGCCACGCTCGGCATCACGGTGTGGGCGAGCCGCAGCACCCGCAGCGCGGTCGACTTCCACTCCGGCGGGCGCTCCTTCTCCCCGCTCCAGAACGGCCTGGCGATCGGCAGCGACTACATGTCCGCCGCGTCCTTCCTGGGCATCGCCGGGATCATCGCCCTGTTCGGCTACGACGGCTTCCTCTACTCGATCGGGTTCCTCGTGGCGTGGCTGGTCGCGCTTCTGCTCGTCGCCGAGCTGCTGCGCAACTCCGGCCGCTACACCATGGGCGACGTGCTGTCCTACCGGATGCGACAGCGCCCGGTCCGGACCGCCGCGGCGGTCTCCACGGTCGTGGTGTCGATCTTCTACCTCCTCGCCCAGATGGTCGGGGCGGGCGCGCTCATCGCCCTGCTGCTGGGCATCCAGCCCGGTGAGACCTTCCTGGGGATGAGCGCCGAGGTCGCCAAGGTCGTCGGCATCGTGGTGGTCGGGCTGCTGATGACCACCTACGTCACCCTCGGCGGGATGAAGGGCACCACCTGGGTCCAGATCGTCAAGGCGGTCATCCTCATGTCGGGCGCCGCGCTGCTGACCCTGCTCACCCTGTCGCTGTACGGGTTCAACCTGGGCGCCCTGATGAGCGACGCCGCCGAGGCCAGTGAGGCGGGCGCCGCGTTCCTGGAGCCGGGTCTGCGCTTCGGTGTCGAGGTGGCCGGTGACCCCGTCCAGACGATGTGGAACAAGCTGGACCTGATCAGCCTCGGCCTGGCGCTGGTGCTGGGCACGGCCGGCCTGCCGCACATCCTCATCCGCTTCTACACGGTCCCGGACTCCCAGAGCGCCCGCAAGTCCGTCAACTGGGGTATCGGGATCATCGGCACCTTCTACCTCATGACGCTGGTGCTGGGCTTCGGCGCGGCGGCGCTGGTCGGGCACGAGGCCATCACCGCGCAGAACCCGGCGGGCAACACCGCCGCACCGCAGTTGGCCCAGACCGTCGGTGAGAGCGTCGGCGGCCCGATCGCGGGCTCGGTCCTGCTCGCGCTCATCGCGTCGGCGGCCTTCGCGGCCATCCTGTCCACGGTGGCCGGGCTGGTCATCGCGTCGTCGTCCTCGCTGGCACACGACTTCTACAACTCGGTGCTGCGCGGCGGGAAGGCGAGCGGTCTGGAGGAGGTCCGGGTCGCCCGGATCACCGCCATGGCGATCGGCGTCGTCGCGGTCGTCCTGGCCGTGTTCGCGCAGGGGCTCAACGTGGCCTTCCTGGTCGCGCTGGCCTTCGCCGTCGCCGCCTCGGCCAACCTGCCGACGCTGCTGCTCAGCCTGTTCTGGAAGCGGTTCAACACGGCGGGCGCCCTGGCCGGGATCTACGGCGGCCTGATCAGCGCGGTCGGCCTGGTGTTCTTCTCGCCGGTGGTGTCGGGGTCGGAGAACGCGCTCATCCCGGGCGCCGACTTCGCCTGGTTCCCGATTCCGAACCCGGCGCTGGTGTCGGTGCCGCTGGGCCTGCTCTGCGCGGTGGTCGGGACCCTCACGTCCAAGGAGCGCGACTTCGACAAGTTCGCGCGCCTCCAGGTCCGCGCCCTGACCGGTGCGGGCGCGGAGAAGGCGGCGCAGCACTGACGCGGACGAGGAAGCACTGACCGAAACCAACGGAACCGAGGCGGCCAACGGTGGCCGATCACCCCCCACGGGATCGGCCACCGCCCCGGTTTCCCCCACGGTCGAGCCCGCCCCACCCCTCCGGGGCGGGCTCGACCCCTGCGCGGGTTCCGACGGAGGAGGCGACCCGAACGTGAGCACCGACACATTCCGCTGGGATAGGCTCGTTTCGTGTCATATAGGTGGCTGTCGCGGTTGTCCCCCTCCCGACGGCGCCCGGCGTCCCCGGAACGCCCGTCGAGTGCCGAGTTGATGCGCCAGGTCCACGTCCTGGGACTCGACCTCCGGGACGGGCTGCACGGCCGGGGCGTGCCCGCCGCCGCCCGGCGGCTGCGCCGACTGCTCGCGGTGGACGGCGTGGTCCTCGCCGACCTCGACGGCCCCGTCGCCGCCCACGGCCGCCGCGTCGGTTCGTCCGACGTGGACGGGCTGCTCGCCCAGGTCTTCGAGTACGGGGGCGGCACACGCGGCCGGCTTCCAGACGGAACCCCGGTGTACGCGGTCCCGCTCATGGTGGCCGACGAACTGTCCGGGGCGCTGGTGGTCGTGGGCGAGGCCGTCGAGGCCGACATCGAGGCCGCCGCCGCCCTGGTGGCCGACCACCTCGACCACGCGGCGCTGCGCCGGGCCCGCGCCCGTATCGCCGCCGCCGACCTGCGGTCGCTCCGGGCGCAGATCTCCCCGCACTTCGTACACAACGCGCTCGCCGTGATCGCGGCGCTCGTGCGCACCGACCCCGACCGCGCCCGCCATCTGCTGTCGGACTTCGCCGACTACCTGCGCTACGGCTTCTCCGACAAGGGCGACTACGCGACGGTCGCCGACGAGCTGGAGGCCACCCAGACCTACCTCGAGCTTCAGCGGGCCCGGTTCCACGACCGGCTCGACATCACCGTGCGGATGGCACCGGAGGTGCTGCCGGTGGCCGTCCCGTTCCTGGTGGTGCAGCCGATCGTGGAGAACGCCATCCGGCACGGCCTGGAGCGGAAGGAGGGGCGCGGGCACATCAGCGTGTCCGGCTACGGCGAGGGGCCGCTGTGCGTGATCGAGATCGAGGACGACGGGGTCGGCATGCACCCGGACCTGGCCCGGTCGTTGCTGGCGGGGACCGGTCCCGAGTCGCGGGGGGTGGGGTTGGCCAACGTGGACCAGCGGCTGCGCGCCGTCTACGGACCCGAGTACGGTCTGGTGATCGAGACCGCACTCGGAGAGGGGACGAAGGTGACCGTGCGCGTACCGAGGTTCACCCGGGGGGTGGTGGCACCGTGAGGACGCGGCTCAGGGTCCTGGTCGTCGAGGACGAGGCGTCGACCCGGCAGGAGATGGCCGCGCTGCTCGGGGACATGCCCGAGGTCGCGGAGGTCCTGGTCGCCTCGAACGGCGCGACGGCGGTACGGCTCCTGGGCACGACGACGATCGACGCGGCCTTCCTCGACATCCTCATGCCGGGTCTGGACGGGATGGACGTGGCACGGGTGCTGAGCGTGCTGTCGGAGCCGCCGTCGATCGTGTTCGTGACGGCCTCGGAGGCGCACGCCGTGGAGGCGTTCGGGATCGGCGCCGTCGACTACCTGCTCAAGCCGATCCGTCCCGAGCGGCTGGGGGGGGGGGG
>NZ_ANBC01000843.1 GCF_000341125.1 Nocardiopsis lucentensis DSM 44048
TCGACTCCGGGCGGCGGACGGTGTTCGTCAAGCGCGACGACGTGCAGTTCGTCGAGGCCCAGGGCGACTACGTGCGCCTGCACACCGCCGACGACACGCACCTGATCCGGCTGTCCCTGTCCTACCTGGAGGAGGTGTGGGCGGCGGCGGGGTTCGTGCGCGTGCACCGCGGCTACCTCGTCGCCATCCCGTGGGTGCGGGACCTGCGGGTGACCTCCTCCTCGGGCCTGGTGGCGGGAACCCCGGCCGGTGACGTGCCGGTCAGCCGCAGGCACGGCCGCCACCTGCGCGAACAGCTGATGGAGGCGGCCCGGCGGGACCAGTTGGGCCGGGCGGCGAACCCGCGTACCGGGCCGGCGGGGCGGCCCGGGGGCAGGGACGGTGACGGCCACCCGAACCGGCCGACGCCATGAGCGCGCGCCGTGAGAAGCTGACGAGCCCCCAGACCCGGGTCGCGCTGGCCAGGGGCAACCGGCCGGTGCAGCACCTGTTGCCGCTCCCGGAGCCGGTGGACACCGAGCGGGCGCGCCGCCTGTTCGGCGCCCAGCGGCGGATCGCGGCGCGTACGGTCGCGCTGCTGTCGGTACTGCTCTTCGGGATGAGCGGGGTGTTCGCCCTGTTCCCGGCCCTGGGGCGGGTCCGGTGGGCGGAGCTCCCGGTGTCGTGGCTGCTGTTGACGGTGGTGGTGTACCCGCTGCTGTTCGGGCTGGCGCTGTGGCACGTGCGCTCGGCCGAGCGCGCCGAGGAGCGGGACCCGGACGGGCGGGACGCGGACGGGCGGGACGCGGGCGGTCCCACGGCCCGGACGCCTGGACCGAACGGGAACGACGGGTGATCTCCGTTCTGGCGATCGGCCTGGTACTGGTCACCAGCCTGGTGATCGGTGTCTACGGCGTGCGGGCGGCGCGGTCGGCCTCGGACTTCCTGGTGGCCTCGCGCCGCGTCACCCCCCACTGGAACGCGATGGCGATCGCCGGAGAGTACCTGTCGGCCGCCTCGATGCTGGGGCTGGCGGGCCTGGTGCTCAAGAACGGGGTCGGCGCGATGTGGTACGCGGTCGGGTTCACCGCGGGCTACGTCGCGGTGGTGGCGCTGGTGGCGGGGCCGATGCGCCGCTCAGGGGCCTACACCGTCCCCGACTTCGCCGAGTACCGGCTGGGCGCGCCACGGCTGCGCAAGCTCTGCGGCCTCGTGGTGCTGGTGATCATGCTGTTGTACCTGGTGCCCCAGTTCAAAGGCGCCGGAGTGGTTCTGACCTTGGTGAGCGGGACCCCGTACTGGGTGGGCGTGGTGCTCGCGGGGGTCGTGGTGAGCGGCTCCATCGCCGCCGGGGGGATGCGGTCGGCGACCTACGTGCAGGCCTTCCACTACGTGGTCAAACTGGCCTTCATCGCCGTTCCCGCCGTGTACCTCGTGGCGGTGGCGGGCGCGGACACCCGGGCCGAGGCCCTGCACCCGGAGTGGGGGACGCGCTTCCCCGAGGCGACACCCGTGGAGTTCACCGTGGGCACGCGCTTCCACCTGGAGGAGCCGGTCACGGTGACCGACCCGTCGGGCGCGGTGGTGGAACTGACGGCGGGCGAGCACACGGTGGCGGCGGGAACCGAGTACGTGTTCCCGGCCGGGGCGGGCGTCCCGCACCCGGCGGGTCTGCCGGACCTGGGTGGCGCGCAGTGGAGTACACCGCTGTTGGGTACGGGCGGTTTCCCCCTGTTCGAGACATGGTCGACGCTGCTGGCGATCACGCTCGGGTGCATGGGCCTGCCACACGTCATCATGCGCTTCCACACCAGTCCGACCGCGCACGTGGCCCGCCGGGTGGGTGTCGGCGTGATCGCGCTGCTCGGGCTGTTCTACCTGTTCCCGACGGTGTACGGGCTCCTGGGGAGGGTGCTGACCCCGCAACTCGTCCTGCTGCGCGGCACCGACACGGTCGCGGTGGTGCTCCCCGCCGAGGCGGCTCCGGGCACGGCGGGCACCCTGCTGACCGCGCTGGTGGCGGCGGGGGCGTTCGGCGCGTTCCTGTCGACGTCGTCCGGACTGCTGCTGGCGCTGGCGGGCGGACTGTCGCACGACCTGTTCCAGGGGAGCGTGCCCCGGCTGCGACTGGCGGTCGTGGTGGGGGCGTGCGTGGCGGTGCTGATGGCGCTGCCGGTCCAGGGCATCGACATCAACGTGCTCGTGGTGTGGGCGTTCACCGTGGCGGCGTCGACCTTCTGCCCGCTCCTCGTCCTGGGCATCTGGTGGCGGAGGCTGACCCTGCCGGGGGCGGCGGCCGGTCTGGTCGTCGGCGCGGTGACGGCGACGGGCGCGGTCGGATGGTCGATCCTCGTGGACACACCGCCCGGATGGCCGACGGTCCTGCTGGCGCAGCCCGCGGCGTGGACGATCCCGCTGGCCTTCGCGACGATGGCGGTCGTCTCCCGGTTCACCCGGTCGCCGGACTGGGCCGAACACGCGGTCCTGCGTCTCCACTCGCCCTGAAGCGGCGGTTTCGGGGGCGCGGAGGACTCCGACGCCGTACGATCACACCACGACCCCACCGTGCCACGAGGAGTGACGTGCCCCCCTCTCGACGTACCCTGCCCGCCCTGATCGCGGCCAGCGGGCTCGTACTGGCCTGTTCCGCGGCGGCCGCAGTCCAGGAGACCGACGGACCCGTGACGGTCGGCCCGTCGGGGGTGCGTGTGGAGAGTGGCGGAACGAGTGTGGACGTGGGCCCCGAGGGGGTCGACGTCACGGCGCCGGACACCCGGATCCAGGTGCGCGCCGGGTCCTACGTCCTGGTGTGCGCCAACGGGGTGCGCGTGGTGGTGCGGACGGGCGAGGTCCCGCCGTGCGAGCCCGCCGGACCGGGGGCGCCGGAACCGGAGCCGCCCGTTCCCTCCGCCCCCGCAAGGCCGACCGAACCCGAGCGCACGGCCGACCCCGGTGCTCCCGAGCCGCCGCCCGAAGCCGGTCGCGAGGCCGCCGAGCCCGGCGCCACCGCCCCGGCGCCCGCTCCCGCGGAGCCCGAGGGGGCGGCACCGACGGAGGAGCCCGCCGACGAGGAGCCCTCCCCGTCCCCGGAGCCGCTGCCCGAGGTGGCCGAGGACGTGCGCGAGCAGGTGCTGGCGGACGTCTCCGGCTCCGGCGGACAGACGGCCGCCGGGGCGTTCACCCCCATGCGCACCATGGTCGTCGTCGCGGTCGTCGCCGCGCTGGCCGCCGCCGGCTCGGGCCGGGCGGCGGCCGCACGCGGGGCGGGGTGACCGGAGCCCCGGAGCGGCGGGCCCAGGACGAACCCGGGCCAAAGCGCAGCGGAGGCCCAGGACGAACACCGCTAACGCGCGTCGAGGGCCTGGTCGGCGCGTTCGAAGGCGGCCAGGGTGTCCTCCATGCCTCCGGCGTCGTTGGCGAGGACGTCGTTGTAGGGCGTTCCCAGGGAGAACAGCAGGACGATCGTGCCGAAGACGAACGCCAGGTTGATCCACCCCCAGAAGTAGGCGACCGTCGCGCCCCGCTTGATCATGGCGAACGGCAGCACCGCCACGGCCACGGCGGAGACCACCGCGATGGCCAGCAGGACCGGTGGGACCGTGTCCCCGGCGGCGTCCGCCCGTTCGATCCGGGCGTCGCTCAGGTTGGTGAGCTCCTGGCGGGCGGTCAGGCGGTCCAGGCCGTCGCCGGTGTCGGAGACCGAGAGTCCCCGCACGGAGGCGGCCAGGTCGGCGAGGGCGTCGTCGCCCTCCGGGCTCAGCACGCCCTCGTGCTCCATCAGGGGCCAGTCCTCCTCCACGACCGTGGTCAGGTAGGCGCGCAGCTCGGAGCGGACGGCCTCGCCCTCGGCGTCGGGGAACGCGGTCGTGCTCCAGTACAGCGACTGGGCGGCGCCCGCCTCGGAGACCGTGCCGTCCTCAGCCGCCTTGAAGTCCTCCCAGCCGATCACGACCCCCATCGCGGCGGCCACGAGGTACAGGGCGAGCGCGCAGGGGGCGATGACGACGCCGACGGCGCCGCCGGAGAACTCGTCGCTGACCCCGAATCTCCGGGTGGCGAGCACGGCGCCGCCGACCATGGCGACCAGGACTGCGAGGACCAGCAGGAACGACATCATGAGCTATCCCGGGGGAAGTCGGTGGGTTACCGTCCATGCGTAGCACGGGCGGGGTCACCGCCTGGGGCGAAGGAGAGAACGCCCCGAAATGTTCCCCCTCCGGTCGGGGCACGGGGGCGATCGTCCCGACGGGCGGGCGACCACCCACGGGTCTACGCTGGTGGTAGCGCCACCGGACCGCAGCGTCGTAGGGAAGGCACCATGGCGACGTTCAGAATCAACGAGGGGTTCAGCGACACCGTCGACGTCGAGGCCGACCACTTCATGACCGTCGGAGCGTTCGTCGACTTCACCAAGGAGGGCATCGGCGTGGTCTTCCGCATCGCGGCCGACCGGGTGCGCACGATCAAACGCATCGAGGACTGACCGCGCGGCGCGCGGGGGGACGGGTTCCGGCGGCGACGCGGCCCCGGGGCTCAGGGGAGGTTGAGCCAGATGGCGACCGCGGGCACGTCCGACTGGTTGGAGATCCGGTGCGGCGTGGTCGAGGGGTAGGAGATCGTGTCGCCCGGCCCTAGGCGGTGGGTGTCGAACCCGGTGTCCACCACGAGTTCTCCGCTGACCACCAGACCGATCTCGTAGCCGCTGTGCCGCACGAACTCCGCGTTCTGACTGGAGTAGGCGCCCGGCGGGTAGGTCGACTCGAAGTAGCTCATCCCGGGCACCTGCTCGGGGGTGAGCCTGCGGTACCGGACGTCGTGGCTCAGGGTCAGGGCGGCGGCCTCGTCGGCGCGCGTCACCGACACGTGGTCGGACAGCACCTCCGACGGCGGTTTGACCGCGCGCCCCTCCGCCACGGGCGGGCCCGACCAGCCCGGCGCGTCCCTCCGCTCCTCCTCGGACTCCGCGCGCTCCGCGTCCGCGTCCCCCTCCCCGAAGATCGCCGTCATGGGCTCGCCCAGCTCGGACATGATCTGGTACAGGCGCGTGACCGAGGGACGCATCTTGCCGCGCTCGATCTGGGACAGCGCGCTGGCGCTGATGTCGAGTCGATCGGCCAGGGCGCGGAGCGAGAGCCCGTGCTCCTTGCGCAGGTCGCGAATGCGCCCGCCGATCCGCTGTTCGTCGAGGTCACCGGCGTTGTTGTCTGCTGAGGGGGTCGTCATAGCGGTGTTAAGTCTATGTAGCCATCGAGTGAAGTGATTGATTAACAAGTCTTGAAGCCATAGCTTCACAAGAGTTACGGTGGCCCCGCTGAGTGGCGCACGCCACACCCGAGGCGCGGAAGGACGAGGATGCGCATCCTGCTGGTCAACGTCAACACCACCGACTCCGTGACCCACGTGCTCGCCGAGCGGGCACGGTCGGTCGCGACGCCCGGCACCGAGATCGTGCCGCTCACCCCCTTCTTCGGCCCTGAGTCCGTCGAGGGCAACTTCGAGAGCTACCTGTCCGCCGTGGCGGTCATGGACCGCGTCGCCGCCTACGACCGCCCCTACGACGCCGTCGTCCAAGCCGGTTTCGGAGAGCACGGACGTGAGGGACTCCAGGAACTGTGCGACGCGCCCGTCGTCGACATCACCGAGGCCGCGGCCCACCTGGCCTGCCTCGTCGGCCGCCGCTACTCCGTCGTGACCAGCCTCGACCGCACCGTCCCCCTGATCCAGGACCGGCTCGCGCTCGCGCGCCTCGACGGCCGTTGCGCGTCCGTCCGCGCCAGCGGGCTCGGCGTCCTGGACGTCGAACGCGACCGCGACGCCGCCGTCGAGGCCATCGTCAGGCAGGCCCGCGC
>NZ_ANBC01000844.1 GCF_000341125.1 Nocardiopsis lucentensis DSM 44048
CCGAGGTGATCTGCCTCGGCTGCGCCGGGATGGCCGGGTTGGACACGGCCGTGCGCTCCGCCACCGGTGTCCCCGTCGTCGACGGTGTCACCGCCGCCGTTCCGCTCGCCGAGGCCCTCGTCGGGCTCGGCCTGACCACCAGCAGGATCCGCACCTACGCCAAACCCCGCCCCAAGGACGTGACGGGCTGGCCCCCGCACCGGAGCGCCGCGCTCCCACTCCCCTGAACACCAGCGAAGGAGTCATCCCCCATGGAACCGTCCGTCCCGCCACACGCGCCCGACCGCGGAACCAACCACCTGGTGGAGGAGTCGATCCTGCCCACCTGGCTGACCCAGCGGCCCATCTCCCTGCTGGGTTTCGTCTGGATCTGGGTGGGCCTGGCCGTCGTCATCGTCACCTTCCAGTACGGGGCCAACGGCGTCGAGGGCGGCGTCACCCTCCCCGTGGTCATGCTCATCGTGCTCACCGCCACCATGACGCTCGCGGTGATCATGAGCCTCACCGCCGACATCGGGACCGAGCACGGCCTGTCCTTCGCGGTCTACCTGCGGGCGCCCTTCGGAGTCGTCGGCACCCACCTGCCCTCGGTGTCCCGGGGGCTCGTCGCGGCCGCGTGGTTCGGCATCCAGACCTACCTCGGGGCGCTGGCGATCAACGGGCTCGTGGAGTACTGGACCGGGTTCAGCTCATGGCCGCTGTGGTACGCGGTGTTCCTGGCGGTGCAGGTGGTCAACGTCGCCCTCGGGATCAAGGCCGTGGAGCGGCTGGCGTCCATCGCCGCGCCGTGCATCCTCGCCATCTCCCTCTGGATGTACTACACCCTCGACGGCATCGCCGAACTGGAAGGGCGCAACATCTGGACCTTCGCGGGCGGCGGGGACACCCCGCTCGCGGCGCTGTTCATCATCAACATGGCGGTGTGGGCGCCCGTGGCCGTCGACATCCCCAACATCACGCGCTTCGTCGCCACCGTCCCCGGGGCACGCGGGTTCCTCAGCCGCAACCGCAACGTGCTCGTCGCGCAGTTCGTCGTGCTGCCGGTGATGCAGGCGTGGATCGCGTTCATCGGCGCGGTGTCGCTCATCGTCACCGGCCATTGGAACCCGATCGACGTCATCCAGCAGGAGAGCACCGGGGTCGTGCTCGGGGTTCTGCTGGTCATGATCGTCCTGGCCCAGTGGTCGACCAACACCGCCGCCAACGTCGTCCCGGCCACGCTGAACCTCGTCAACGCCGCGGCGCCGTGGCTGTCCTACCGGATGGGCGTGGTCGTGACCGGCGTGGTCGCCACCGCGACGGCGCCATGGCTGCTGCTGGACAACCTGTTCACCTTCCTCGGCTACTACGGGGGGTTCATCGCCGCGATCGCCGGGATCATGGTCGCCGACTACCACGTGATCCGGCGCCGGAGGGTGAACGTCCCGCACCTGTTCCGGAGCGACGGTCAGTACCGGTACACGCGCGGGGTCAACCCCGCCGCCCTCATCGCCTGGGTGACCGCCTCCGTCACGGCCCTGTTCGCCCTCGACTACGCGTACGTCATCGGCTTCCCCATCGCCTTCGCCGTCTACCTGGTCCTCATGCGGGTGTGGATCCTGCCGAGGTTCCCGCAGGCGGAGCTGACGCCGCCGGACCCGGACGCGTTCCTGGCCACCAGCACCGGGCGCAGCTGGGTTCACGACCCCGAGACCGGCGGGTTCGACCTGGTGCGCTCCGAGGACCTGGCCGACCGCGCCACCGCGCGCGAGGACATCTGACCACCGCCCCGCCATCCCAGGAGAGAACCCATGAGTACCGGCGACAGCCACCACACCGTCCGCGACCCCGACCCGTCCCTGTACAACGAGGACCTCGCCCCGCTCCCGCCGGAGAAACGGTCCTGGGGCGCGTTCGCGATCTTCAACGTCTGGTCCAACGACATCCAGAGCCTGTTCGGCTACACCCTGGCCGCGACCCTGTTCATCTCCTACGGTCTGGGCGGCTGGTCGGTGTTCGCCGCGATCGTGCTGTCCGGACTCATCGTGATGGGCCTGGTCAACCTGGTCGGCAGGCCGAGCGTGCGGTACGGGATCCCGTATCCGGTCATGGCGCGGGCCAGCCTGGGCGTGCACGGGTCCCAGTTCCCGACCCTGGTGCGCGGTGTGGTCGCCACGTTCTGGTTCGGCGCGCAGACCTACTTCGCCTCGACCGCCATCGCGCTGCTCATCACCGCCTTGTTCGGACCGGGACCGGAGGGGACGTTCCTGGGGGTGTCCGCCGTCGGGTGGCTGGCCTACGTGCTGGTGTCGGTCTTCCAGGTGGTGATGTTCGTCCGGGGCATCGAGTGGATCGGGAAGTTCCTCAATCTGGCCGGACCGGCGGTGTACGTCGTGATGATCGCGCTGATGGGCGTGATCTGGTACCGCGCGGGCAACGGCCTGTTCTCCGAGCTGGGCGACGTGTTCTCCGGCCAGGGCGAGTACGAGGGCGGGCCGGTGGCGGCGTTCTCCGCGATCGTCGGCACGATGGTGGCCTACTTCGCCGCGGTGATCATCAACTACGGGGACTTCTCGCGGTTCGTGCGCACGGAGCGGCAGATGCGGCGGGGCAACCTGTGGGGCCTGCCGGTGAGCCTGGCGTTCTTCTCCTTCCTCGCCCTGGTGATCACCGCGGGCACGTCGGTGCTGTACGGGGAGGCGCTGACCAATCCGGCCGACATCGTGGAGCGGGTGGACAACGTCGCGCTCACCGTGGTGGCGGCGCTGACCTTCTTCGTGGCCACGGTGGGGATCAACGTGGTGGCCAACTTCGTGCCGCCCGCCTACGGACTGGCCAACCTGGCGCCGAGGCACGTCAACGCGCGCACGGGCGGGCTGATCACCGCGGCCGTCGCGTTCGTGATCGGCGGACTGTGGGTCGGGGTGATCGGCCAGATGGGGATCGCGGTGTTCGTCGACACGCTGGGGGCGGTGCTGGCCCCGCTCTACGGGATCATCGTCGCCGACTACTACCTCATCCGCCGCCAGCGGATCGTGCTCGACGACCTGTACTCGACCTCGCCGGACGGCACCTACCACTACACGCGGGGCTGGAACCTGCGCGCGCTCGCCGCGTTCGTCGCCGCGGCCGTGTTCTCCGTGGCCACGGTGTGGCTGCCCGCCCTCGCCGACCTGTCCGGCTACGCGTGGCTGCTCGGCGCGTTCGCGGGCGGCCTGGCGCACTACCTGCTGTCCCGGATCGGCGGCCGGTCGAACGCGCGGACCGGGGACCGGGTCGGCCGGGACGCGGCACGCGGGGCCTCAGGGGAGGACGGGGTTCCGGCCGACGCGCGGGTCGACGGTTAGCTCCAGACGTGGCGACGGGGCTCACCACGCCATGTCACTACTCTTAGTAACTGAGTAATTACAATTTGACCATGCCCACGAAACACATCACGGACATCAGCGACAAGAAGACCAAGAAGAAGAGCATCCTCGAGATCAGCGACATCACTCTGACGCCCGGGTCGCCGAAGCCCGGGAACGTGATCCGCTGTGACATCGACGCCGTTCTGCGTGAACCCGTGGACCTGCGGAAGGTTCAGGTGCGCCAGGTACGCAAGGTCGGCGACCTCAAGCTCGGTGAGAGCACCAAACCGTTGACCGAGCGGTTGGCGGAGGCCGGCGCCGAGCTGTCGGGCGACATCGACGCCCTCGCCGGTCCCTGGCGGCAGAGCTGGACGGTCAAGGTCCCCTGGGAGGCCCACTCCGGCGAGCTCTGGATCTGGTGGTACGCGACCACCGACGACGGCAGGGAGTTCGCCTCGTTGGAGGGACGGTTCGACTTCAGGCGGGACTGACCGCGAAGGAGTCCCCCGTGGTCCGCGTCGGACCGCGGGGGACACGGTGAAGGGGGCGCGGGTGCCACGGTGCCCGCGCCCCCTGGTGCCGGCCCCATGTGCGGAAGGCGGGGTCGGCGGGGACGTCTACTGGCCGAGTCGGTCCAGCAGTGCGTGGTACTCGTCCCAGAGCTCGCTGGGAAGGTGGTCTCCGAAGGTCTTGAAGAACTCGGGGACCAGGGCGGCCTCCTGCTTCCAGATGTCGCGGTCGACGGAGAGCAGGAACTCCAGGTCCTCGCGGGACAGCTCCAGGCCCTCGGTGTCGATCCCGTCGAGGGTCGGCACGTTGCCGATCGGGGTGCCGACCGCCTCGGCCCGGCCCTCCAGACGCTCCACGATCCACTTGATCACGCGGCTGTTCTCACCGAACCCGGGCCAGACGAAGCGGCCGCCGGCGTCCTTGCGGAACCAGTTCACGTAGAAGATCGTCGGCAGCTTGGCCTGGTCGGCGCCCGCGCCCACCCGCAGCCAGTGGGCGAAGTAGTCGCCCATGTTGTAGCCGCAGAAGGGCAGCATGGCGAAGGGGTCGCGGCGCAGCTCGCCGACGGTGCCCTCCGCCGCGGCGGTCTTCTCGGAGGAGACGTTGGCGCCCATGTAGACGCCGTGCCGCCAGCTCAGGGACTCGGTGACCAGAGGCACGGCGGTGGCGCGTCGGCCGCCGAACAGGATGGCCGAGATCGGCACGCCGGCCGGGTCCTCCCACTCGGAGGCGATGGTCGGCGCCTGCCCGGCCGGGGTGGTGAAGCGGGAGTTCGGGTGGGCGGCGGGCTCGGGGGAGTCCGGAGTCCAGTCGCGGCCCTTCCAGTCGGTCAGGTGTGCGGGCGGCTCCTCGGTGAGCCCCTCCCACCACACGTCGCCGTCGTCGGTGAGGGCGACGTTGGTGAAGATGCTGTTGCCCCACAGCGTGTCGATGGCGTTGGCGTTGGTCTCGACGCCGGTTCCGGGCGCGACGCCGAAGAAGCCCGCCTCGGGGTTGATCGCGCGGAGCTGCCCCTCGGAGTCGAAGCGCATCCAGGCGATGTCGTCGCCGACGGTCTCGACCTTCCAACCGGGGATGGTCGGCTGGAGCATGGCGAGGTTGGTCTTGCCACAGGCGCTCGGGAAGGCGGCGGCGATGTAGTGCGACTTCCCCTCGGGGGAGGTGACCTTGAGGATGAGCATGTGCTCGGCCAGCCAGCCCTCGTCACGGGCCATGACCGAGGCGATGCGCAGCGCGTAGCACTTCTTGCCGAGGAGGGCGTTGCCGCCGTAGCCGGACCCGTAGGACCAGATCTCCCGCGTCTCGGGGAAGTGCGAGATGTACTTGGTGCTGTTGCACGGCCAGGGAACGTCCTGCTGGCCGGGCTCCAGGGGGGCGCCGACGGAGTGGACGGCCTTGACGAAGTCACCGCGCTCCTCGATGAGGCGCAGGGCCGCCGATCCCATGCGGGCCATGATCCGCATGGACACCACGACGTAGGGCGAGTCGGTGATCTCGACGCCCAGCTGGGAGATGTCGCCGCCGAGCGGGCCCATGCAGAACGGCACGACGTACATGGTGCGGCCGCGCATGGCGCCCCTGAAGACCTCGCCGAAGGTGGCGCGCATCTCGTCGGGGGCGATCCAGTTGTTCGTGGGGCCCGCGTCCTCCTCGCGCTCGGAGCAGATGAAGGTGCGGTCCTCCACCCGGGCGACGTCGGTGGGGTCGGACGTGCAGTAGAAGCTGTTCGGCCGTTTCTCCGGGTTGAGGCGGGTGAACGTGCCCTGCTCGACGAGCAGGTCGGTGAGACGGGTCCACTCCTCGTCGGATCCGTCGCACCACACGACCGCGTCCGGCTGCGTGAGCTCAGCCACCTCGCGCACCCATGAGACCAGCTCCTCATGGTCGGTCGGGGCAACACCCACATCGATACCCACGTCAGTCACAGCCGCTCCTCTTCGAAGGTCGAGATCTCTCGCATCATGAACGACGACGCGGGGTAGTGACCAATTGGTATAGGCCAATGGTCTAAATATGTAGACGAGTGGCCCCGGATTCCGCTGCACAGCAAGGGATTCGTGTCGTGTACCAGCGTGCCGGACGCCACCCTCCGAGGTCACGTTCCGACACAGGTGGGGGCGGCTTTTCCCAGAACACGGGGCGATTGCCCCACCAGCCACAACCAGCGGCGACGGCCGGTGCTCTTCGTCACATGACGGGCACCGGCCGCCGCCGGAAGCCACTAGACCTTTCTCTCCAGGAGCCGCGTCACCACCGCTCGTTCTCCCATGTGGGGGCGTACGGACGGGGAACGGCACCCGGTGAGGAGGACGGGGAGCAGTCCCGGCCGCCGTTCAGGCAGTCGACCACATCCGCCATGAGCTCGCGCGGCATCACGTTGATGTGGTCGGAGTGGTCGGTGATCGGATCGTGCCGCTCCTCGGGGAAACCGTCCACGGCGAAGTTCGGGCCGTCGGGCACCTCGTACACCAACGTCTGACGCAGGCGCGGCACGGCCGTGAACCCGTCCGGGCAGCCGCCGTCCTCCTCCGGGAAGACGATGTGCGAACGGTTGTCCGCGCTCTCGACGCCCTCACCGTCCCAGCAGCTCGGGAAGTCGAAGACGCGCACGACGTCGCTGCCCTCGGGGCAGAGCGGGTAGCGGTCGGTGAACGCGCGGTCCCCGAACCCCGTGCAGGTCCACCGCGCGTTGGCGTTCTCCCCCTCCTGCGTGGCGGCGCGGGCGTTGCCGGTGATGATCTGGAGGAACTCCGGCATCGCGACCACCGGCCCCCGCGCGTTGCCGAGGAACTCGATGGTGACCGAGGAGGGCGTGAGGATCCGCCCCACGTTGCCGTCCAGGCCGCCGCCGGGCCGGTCGGCGTCATCGCCCGGCACGGTGGTGTCGCGCAGCACCGGCCAGTAGTGCATGGACCGGTCACCGCCCGCACAGGTCGTCTCCCCCCGGGCGAGGATCGCGTTGTTCACGCCGACGTCGTCGGTGAACCGATCGACGTCCTGGTTCCCGACGTAGTCGTGTGTGTGCTGGGCGCCGTTGGGCACGCCCGGGGCCACGATGACGTTCTCGGAGTTGCGCAGGCCGTTCTCGTTGACGCCGCAGTCGACGGTGAACCTGCCGGTGGAGGCGTCCGGACCGGGCTCGGGGTCGCCCTCGCGCGGCGGCGCCTGGCCGATGGGGGCGAAGTCCTCCGTGAAGGGGCCGCCGGAGCGGCGGCCCTCGGGGGGCCAGGAGGAGCGGTCGGCCTCGGACGACGCCAACCGCCCCTCCGTCGGGGGACCGGCGTCGGCGAGGACCGCCGCCAGACCTCCGGAGACCAGGAGCAGGGCCGCCGCCCCGCCGGGGACGCGGCGGCGCCCGCGCCGGCGGAGCCGCCTCGGTGATCGTGGTCGTGGCCGTTCGTCCGTCATTCTCGTACTCCTCGTGGTCGGACACGCGGCTCCCACCGCGTGACAGCGGGGTGGACACGAAAGGGGCGGGGCCCGAAGGGGTCGGCGCGGTGGGTGTGGACGGGGGCGCCGGATCCCCTTCGGGCCCCTGTGGGGGTGGCGGTTGACGAGCGGCGGCGGGCGACGGGTGGGCGCCCGCCCTCCAGCGCGGAGGCTCCGGTCGGTGGCGGGCCTCAGGGCAGGGGGCGCCGCTCCGGGGGACGGGGCGCGGGCAACTCCTCGTACTCCACGAGACCGGTGCTCTCCAACAGCGTGATGTGCCGCAGCACCATGAGCATCCCGTGCTGGCAGAAGGAGCGGACGAGCTCGTTGCGGGTTCCGGCCCTGACCTCGGCCAGGACCGCGAGGACCTCGCCGTGCGCGGCGCGCAGCCGGTTGGCGAACACCCGGTCGAACTCGGCCCCGGACAACTCCGACAGCTCGTCCATCCAGCGCTGCTGGTTCGGGTTGGGCTCGCTGGGCAACCGCACGTCGAGCCGGGCCGCGGCCTCGCGCACCTGCTCGTCCATGAGGATGTGGTCCTCGGCGAGGATCCCGCCCACCTCGCGGACGCGATCGAGCTGGGCCCGGTCCCGGGCCTGCTGGCCCACGGGGATCTCCCACAGGCCGGCCTGGCGGACCTTGACGAGGGCGTCGACGTCGGCCGGGCCGAGCGGCCCGAACTCGGTGCTGACCCAGTCGTTCCAGAACACGCCCGAAACACCCGTGGTGCCGTTCGGGGCGATCATGAACACCGTCATCGAGGCCAGGACGAGGAAACCGACCACGCCGAGGAGCTCGATCGAACGCGGGGAGCGCCATCCCGGCCGCCGCCGGTCGGGGAGGGCGCCGAGATCGGCGCGTCGGGTTCCCCCCGGGTGGTACGGGGTGTCGCGTGGCTCCATCGTGATCAGGTCCCGGACCGAGCGGGGACGCCCGGGGCCGTCACTCGTTGGGCGGGCGCGGGACGGTAGTCGCCGTCGTAGCCGTAGCCGTCCGTCCCACCTCCGGAG
>NZ_ANBC01000845.1 GCF_000341125.1 Nocardiopsis lucentensis DSM 44048
GGTGTCGGCGGAGCCGTCAGCCCCGTCCTGAGCGCCGGTGACCATCCGGCCGGAGGGATCGACGACGTACCACGCGCCGCCCACGCCCTGGCCGTTGACGTCCCCCGGGGCGGCGTCGCCGGCATAGGTGTACAGCGGCCATTCGGCGTAGGTCAGCTGTAACGACCCGTCATCGCGCTCGATCGTGTCGACGAGGTCGGCCGTGGCCGCGCCGTCGGCGCTCACGGGTGCGCCCTCGTCGGTGACGTGCAGCGGTGGCCAGTTCTCGGCGCACCCGTCGACGCAGGTGGAGCGGTTGGCCTCGTCGTCGGCGAACCGGTAGAGGACGTTGCCCTCCCCGTCCGTGAGGACGTCGCCGAACCGCTCGTCCCAGACCGTTCCGAGGGCGGCGACGCCGCCTCCTCCGTCGGTCGCTCCGGTGTCGGACCCGCCGGGGTCGGCGGCCGCCTCGGAGCTCTCGTCCCCGGGCCCGGAGCCGGCTGGGGGCGGAGCGAGATCGTCGGTGGAACATGCGGTGACCAGCAGGAACAGGGCCAGGCCGAGGGCCTTGGCACCCTTCGCCTCAGTGTTCACATGCCTCTCCCATCGGGCTAAGTTACCGGGCCTCTTTATCTGACCGTGATCGCCCGGATGTCGGCCAGTATGGCCCCTCACATCGATTCACAAAACATTGGGAAGCGCTCCCACACTCCTATCCCACGACTGAACTGGGTCTTTGCATACCGAAAAAATCCGCCCAGGCACTTGACAGCCACAGACCCACCGGGAAATCCGGCGAAACAACTGGCGGAGACCGCCGCGCGGTGCTACCTTCGGCCGCCACGAGCGCGACTCGCAAACCTCCCACCAATTCGCACGCGCCGCGTGGACGCACACCACCCGGCGCCGAAAGGGGTGGACAGCATGTTCGCAAGGAGCCGCACACCCAACGGCAATCCTCTGAATATCAGACATCTGATCCGTCATCGCCCAACACGGCGACCACGACCGTGGATATGGGCGTCCATCCTGTTCGGAGCGGTTGCTGCGAACGCCTTCCTGGCACTGGTCGTGCCGGAGAACATCGTGGTGACGCGTGCCGTCCAGGATGTCCTCTGGACCTATTCCGGCGTGATATCGCTTGTCGGACTCACTGTGACAACGGCCCTTGGCATTATCGCCACCGACCGGATTATCAGCACTCCACGACTACGCATAATCCACCAATCATCCCACAAGTCAATGGCGCTGATTTCCATGGGGTTCCTCCTTCCCCATGTCGTCCTACAGATCTCGCACACCCGGCTGAACGCCTTCAACGCATTGCTTCCGTTCGGCACCGATCCGGCGGTCGCCTATGGAATCATCGCCGCCGATCTGTTGGTCGTCGTCACCGTCACCGGGATCCTGCGCGGCTGGTTCACCGGGACCCGCCGCCCATGGGTCTGGCGCGTGACGCATCTGGCCGCCTACCTGTCCTGGCCCCTGGGCCTGGTGCACGGGTTGACCGTGGGACGCGCCGCCCCGACCTGGGTCGTGATCGCCTACCTGCTGTGCCTGTCGGCCGTCTGCTGCGCCCTCGTGCTGCGGCTGGTGGTGACCGTCCGCCCCGCGTCCAGCGTCCCCGGCGAGGTGCGCGCCGCCTCCGAGCAGCTGTCACCCCCCGGTTCCGCCCCCGCCCCGGAACCGGTCCGCCGACCGTCGCCCCACCGGAGGAGGCGCCCATGATCACCCTCACCCTCGGCCGTCCGCGACTGACCACGGGGCTGGACGAACACGAGCGCGTCGACCACGACACACACGTGCGCCTGCACGGCGAGCTCCCGAAGATGACCGCCGACGACCTCATCACCCTCACCGAGCTCGGCGCGCTGCCCGGACGCGGAGGAGCCGGGTTCCCCTTCGCCCGCAAGCTCCGGTCGGTGCTGCGGTCCGCGCTCCGTCGGCGGGCACCCGCGCGCGTGGTGGTCAACGCGGTCGAGGGCGAGCCCGGCAGCGCCAAGGACCGGATGCTCCTCGAACGCCTGCCCCACCTCGTGCTCGACGGCGCCGAGCTGGCCGCCCACGCCCTCGGGGCGCCCGAGGTCGTGGTGGGGATCGCCGACCGCGCGCCCTCCGGAGCCGACGACGATCCGGTTCGGGAGTCACTGCGCGCGGCGGTGGCCGAACGCCGGTCCGCGCTGGGCCTGCGGCTGGTCCAGATGCCGCACCGGTTCGTGTCCGGGCAGTCCGGCGCCCTGGTCCAAGGCATCAACGGCGGTCCCCCCGTCCCACCCGGCCAGCCCCGACGCACCAGCGAGAACGGCGTCGCGGGCCTGCCCACCCTGCTGTCCAACGCCGAGACCTACGCGCACGCGGCACTGCTCGCTCTCGGCGGGGCCTACCAGTACGCGTCGGTGAGGACGGCCGACCAACCGGGCACGGTCCTGCTCACGGTCGGCGGATCCGTCGTCGTGGAGGCGCCCGCCGGAACCCCTCTGGTCCAGGTACTGCACATGTGTGACATGGCCCCGGGCCAGGCCGTGCTCGTCGGCGGCTACCACGGAGCCTGGCTCTCCCCCGACGTCGCGGACCGGGTCCGCCTCTCGCACGCGGACGTGGCGGACGCGGGCGGCACCCTGGGCGCCGGGGTGGTCCTCCCCCTGCCTCGGACGACCTGCCCGCTGGGGGAGGTCGCGCGGGTCCTGCGGTACCTGGCCGGGGAGAGCGCGGGCCAGTGCGGTCCGTGCCTGCGCGGACTGCCCGCGCTGGCCGAATCGTTCTCCGCACTGGTCACGGGGGAGAGCGGGCCGGAGCCCGCCCTGGCCGCGGCGGCGGTGGGTGAGGGAAGAGGCGCCTGCGCGCACCCGGACGGAAGCGCCCTCTTCGCGCGCAGCGCGCTGGCGGTGTTCGGGGAGGACGTGTCCGAGCACGCGCGCGAAGGCGGCTGCGGGCGTCCCGTCTCCGGCCTGTTGCCCTTGGCGGACGGTTCGACCGACCGCCGGACACGGCTGTCGTTGGACTGGTCGCGCTGCGACGGGCACGGACTGTGCGCGGAGCTGTTGCCGGGCCTGATCCGGCTGGACCGCAACGGCTACCCCGAGGACCAGCACGTCACCGTGCCGGACGCCCTGGCGGCCGACGCCGAACTGGCCGTGCGCATGTGCCCGGCCCTGGCGCTGCGCCTGAGCTCCCAGGGATGAGGGGACGGTCGGGGCGCGGGCGACCGGTCAGCGCAGTATCGCGACGGGCCCCTTCGCACCGTGGAGGACGGAGTGGCTCACCGAACCGAGCAGCAGACCCCGCACTCCGCCGCGTCCCCGGGAACCGACCACGATCAGGTCGGCGGGGGTGGCCTCCTCGAGCAGCGCGACCACTGGATGGGCGCGCACGACCCGGGGGACCACGGACACGCCGGGATGCCGCAGCCGGGCCTCGACGATCTCCTCCTCCAGGGACTGGCGCGCCGCCTCGGCGGCCGTGGCGTCGTCGAACAGCTCGGGCGGGATGGGGCCGGTGGCCGCGGCGAAGGCCACCAGGGGCTGCCAGGCGCTGACGGCGACCAGCTCGGTGTCGGCGAACTCCGCCTGGGCGAAGCCGAACTCCACGGCCCGGCGGCTGGGTTCGGAGCCGTCCACACCGACGATCACGCGCCCGCGGACGCCGTGCGCGGAGGCGTGCTCGTGCGGCATGACCACGACGGGGACGGGAGAGCGGGCGGCCAGCTCGATCCCGACCGACCCCACGAACGCGGCGAGGAAGCCGCTGAGCCCGCGCGAGCCGACCACGACCGCCGCGGCGCCGGGGTTCCCCGCCTCCGTGAGCAGTGCCTCCAGTGGGCGGTCCCGCGACAGCACGGGGGCCACCTCCAGCTCGGGGAAGAGCCGGGACACCCAGTCGGCGGCGTACGCCAGCAGGCGCTCGGCGGCGGTGGCGTCCGTCCCACCCGCCTCCACGGGTTCCTCGTCGGGGACGGGCGCGTCGAAGACGCCCACGGAGGCGGGGGAACAGGCCGCCACGACGATCCGCAGACCGAACCCGCGCAGCACGGCCTGGTGGGCCGTCCACTCCAGCGCGTGCCGGCTGGAGTCACTGCCGTCCACCCCCACGATCAGCCACCGTGTCGTGGCCGCACCGTCCATCACGTGTGCCTTCCTGTCGGACGTGTCCCGTTCCGCGCGGTTCCCGACGGTCACGCGCGCAGTGTCTGATGATCCCCCTTACTTCGATCATGACGCGCCAACACGCACCCGCGGATAACGGTGCCGCCGCGAGTTGGGTGACGTAGGTTCGAAGACGACCCGTGTTCCGCAGGGGAACGGAACGTGAACGGGCCCCGCCGCGTCTCATGGGGGAGAAGACGCCGCCGGCGGAACGGGAGGGCGCCATGCCTGACACGAGCACCGCGAGTCTGCACTGGGACTACCGGGACGGAAGGGTCGCCGCCGTGGCGGCGGCCGTGGTCTACAGCCTCTGGGTCCTGGAGGTCGTCCTGCCCGGCGGCGGAGCCGCGCAGGGGGCGCTGGCGGAGCCGGGCTCACCCTTCGGCGAGTTCCTGGACAGCACCCACCGCACCGCGTCGATCCTGGTCATCGTGGCGGCCGCACTGGGACTGTCCCTGGGGACGAGGCGGACGCGGCGCTGGTTGCTGGTCTCCTGGTGGTCGATGGCCGCGTTCGGCGTGCTCTCCCTGGCCACGTCGCTGCTGCCGGGCGCCTGCCGGGTCTCCACCGACGTCGCGTGCGCCGCCGAGTCACTGGTGGAGGGCGGGCAGGGAGCCACCCTCGCCCAGGCCCTGCTGTCGGTGGCGGCGGTCGTGACGGCGCTGGTGAGCGTGATCGCTCTGGCGGTGAACCGGTGGAACGCCGACGACCCGGCCTGGCTGTTCGTGGCGGTGATGGCCGCCCTCCAGGCGGTGTCGGCCGTCGCCGTCCTGGTCCTGGCCGGGATCCTGTACTGGTCCTCCGGCGACGGCGACCCCGGGGTCCCACTGGGGCTGGTGCAACGCGCGCACCTGGTGACGGTCGCGCTGTGGCTGCTCACCGCCGGAATCGTCCCCGGCCCCTGGAAACGGGCGCACGACGGTCAGGAGACCGCCGCCGCCCGCTGACGTGGCGCCTCACCGGAGCGCCTCGGGGAGCGGCAGGGAGTGCACCACGTGGAGCGTGCTCACCGCGCGGGTGAGCACCACGTAGAGTCGGTTGGCCCCGCGCTCCTCCGCCGCCACCACGGAGGCGGGTTCGGCGACCACGACGGCGTCGAACTCCAGGCCCTTGGCCAGACTCGCGGGTACCGCCACCAGGCGGCCCGCGTCCAGGTCGGCCTCACCGAGGAGCGGGGCGGACAGCCCCTCCGCGGCCAGGGCGTCGCGTAGGGCGGAGAGTTCGTGGTCGGCGGCGATCAGTCCCACCGAACCCTCCCCCTCGAGCGCGTCGCGGCAGGCCTCGGCGACCGCGGAGGCGAGCGGCCCGTCGGCGGCGGTGACGGTCAGCGAACCCTCCGCCCGGCGGACGGCCGACGGCACGCCCAGACCGGGGGCGATGGTGGGCAGCAGACGGGCGGCGAAGTCGATGATCTGCGCGGGAACGCGGTAACCCCGGTCGAGGACCCGCAGGTGACCGGTGGGCTTGCCCAGGTGTTCCAGGAGCGTGGACCAGTTCCTCGCCGCCGAGGGGCTGGTGCCCTGGGCGACGTCGCCGAGCACGGTCAGCGACCCCGACACGCAGCGCCGACCGATCGCGCGGCACTGCATGGGGCTGAGGTCCTGGGCCTCGTCCACGACGATGTGCCCCAGGCCGGCGGGGCGTTCGATCAGCGCCGCCGCTTCGTCCACCAGGGCCAGGTCCTCCTCCGACCACCGCGCCGACTTGGGGCCACGCGGCCGTCCGGGCAGGAGGACGGACCTCTGCTCGTCGGGGCTGAGCACGCCGTCGGCGGCACGGGCGAGCCGCTCGGGGTCGGTGAGCAGACCCAGGACGAGCTTGAGGGGATCGACCTTGGGCCACAGGGCGTTGACCGCCGACCTGACCGCGGGGTCGCGTCGCACCTGGGCGTGCGTGCGGTCGTCGCAGACCTCCCCGGCGGACTCCATGAGCGACAGCACGGTGTGGGCGATGCGGTGGGAGAGCAGTTCACGGCCCGCCCCGTAGGCCACACCGCGTTCGGCCAGCTCGTCCAGGAGGGGGCGCAGGTCCTCGGGGTACAGGCGCCAGCGGCGCGCGCCCCGGCGGACCACCACGGGTTCCTCGGGGTCGCGCAGGTGGGACCACAGGTCGCGGCGCAGGACCTCGGCCATCCGGGCCTCGCCCTTGGTCCGGGCGGCGTCGGGTCCCTCGGTCCGGCGCACCCATCCGGCGGCGGGGCGGGAGCGTTCGGGAAGGTCGGCGGTGAGCAGCTCGGTGACCGTGGTCTGGGCGACGTCGACCTCGCCGAGGGCGGGCAGGACGTCGCGGATGTAGGAGAGGAAGGAGCGGTTGGGACCGATGATCGCCACGCCGGAGCGGGCGAGGCGTTCGCGCTCGGTGTAGAGGAGGAAGGCGACGCGGTGGAGGCCGACGGCGGTCTTCCCGGTGCCGGGGGCGCCCTGGACGCACAGGGTGGTCTCCAACGGGGCCCGGACCAGGTCGTCCTGTTCGGGCTGGATGGTGGCGACGATGTCGCGCATCGGTCCGGTGCGGGGCCGTTCGATCTCGGCGGCGAGCAGACCGTCGGCGGGCGCCTCACCGGCGTCGGCGGCCGTGAGGGGTTCGTCCTCGAAGGCGGTGAGGACGGCCCCGGTTCCGTCGTCGTTCGCCGTGGCGCCGAAGCCGTAGCGGCGGCGGTTGAGGACTCCCATG
>NZ_ANBC01000846.1 GCF_000341125.1 Nocardiopsis lucentensis DSM 44048
CGGCCGATGTGCACCCGGTCGGGGTCCTGGTCCGGTGGGGGCGCGGGGTCGTCGTCCACGAAGACCGTGCCGGGGTCGAAGTCGAGGCGGCCGAAGAACAGCGGGGCTCCGGGGACGTCGGCCAGGGCGGCGAGCCGGCGCTCGCGGCCGCGTTGGAGGGCGGCGTTGGTGACCTTGTCGTTGACGACGTCACCGAGCATGAGGGAGGTGTTCTGGACCTCCTCGCGCATCCGGGCCAGGGCCGCGTGGGCGGCGGCGAGGTGGTCGCGTTCGGCCTGGAGTTCGGGACTCACGGGCACGGCGGAAGGATCGGTCGTGGTCATGGGCGGACCTCGGAGGGGCTCGGCGGGGCATGGGGCGG
>NZ_ANBC01000847.1 GCF_000341125.1 Nocardiopsis lucentensis DSM 44048
TGCGCGGGTCCCGCCCCGGTCGCCGTGGAAGGCCCGGTTCGTTCCGATCCGTCAGAGCGCACGACACCCCAGGGGGCGCGGCCGGAAAAGGAGCCTTACCCTAACCGTCGCGGGAGCCCGACGGCAAACCCCGGTGACGAAGGATCCCGGTTCTGCACGCCCCAGGCCCCGACGCGAGGCGACGAGCGCGCGAGCCCGCGAAGAGCACAGTCAGGTCTTGCGCAGGCGGACCCGCTGGACGCGGTGGTCGTCGCCCTTGTACAGGACCAGGGTGGCGCGGCCTCGGGTCGGGCGGATGTTCTCCACCAGGTTGACCTCGTTGATGGTGCGCCACGTGTTGGCCGCGAACTCCACGGCCTCCTCCTCGCCGATGGTCGTGGCCATGTGGTGGAAGTAGGAGCGCGGGTCGGCGAAGGCGGTGCGGCGCAGCTCCCGGAAGCGGTCGAGGTACCAGTTGCGGATGTTCTCGACCCGGGCGTCGACGTAGAGGGAGAAGTCGAAGAAGTCGGCCACGGCCAGGTGTCCGGCGGTGGCGGACTGGAGGACGTTGATGCCTTCGACGATGAGGATGTCCGGCCGGCGGACAGTCTGGCGCTCCCCGGGGACGACGTCGTAGGCCAGGTGGGAGTAGACGGGGATGTCGATCCGCTCGGCGCCCGCCTTCATCTCCGACACGAAGCGCACCAGCGCGCGCCGGTCGTAGCTCTCGGGGAAGCCCTTGCGGCGCATCAGCCCGCGCGACTGGAGCACGTCGTTCGGGTAGAGGAAGTTGTCCGTGCTGACCAGTTCCACGTCGGGGTGGTTGGGCCACTGGGCGAGCAGGGAGCGCAGGAGGCGCGCGGTCGTGGACTTGCCGACCGCGACGCTGCCCGCGACGCCGATGATGAACGGGGAGGGCCGGTCGGCCTCCCCCAGGAAGGCGCGGACGGCGGCGTGCCGCTGCTGTGTGGCGCCCACGTAGAGGTTGAGCAGTCGCGACAGGGGCAGGTAGACGTCCCGCACGTCGTCCAGGGACGTGGGGTCGGTGGTGCCGCGCAGAGCGGCCAGGTCCGCCTCGGTCAGGGACAGCGGCGTGGACGCGCGCAGGGCCGCCCAGGCGTCCCTGTCGAGCTCCACGTACGGCGAGGAGACGCCGTTCTTCGTCGCGTAAGACACGGTTGACCACCCTAGACGAGGCTCCGGAGCGCACCTGGCAGCCGGTCCCCCCTAGCCCCTCGCCTGGGGTGGGAACGTGCTCGAAACCACACGTTCACGTGGCCGACCCGGAAAAAATTCTGCCGGGCCCGGGAGTGACGAGCGGGGATCCACTCTGCGTGAACACCCTGCCCCCGACCTGCGCGGTCTACCCCCCATACACCAAATGGTCTATACCGTTACCTGCGAAAACGACCAGTGGTATGGGGCACTGGTTGGTCGATTTACCGTCCGCTTTCACCTACGCTGGCGCTCATGTGCGGAATCGTTGGCTACGTCGGGCCGCAACCGGCGCTTGAGGTCGTCGTGAACGGCCTCGCGAGGTTGGAGTACCGCGGATATGACTCCGCGGGCGTCGCTGTGCAGGGCGAGGGCGCGCTGCACACCGAGAAGCGGGCGGGCAAGCTCGCCAACCTGCGCCAGGCCCTGGAGAACCATCCGATGCCCGGGGACGGCGCGGGCATCGGGCACACGCGTTGGGCGACCCACGGCGCACCCAACGACGTCAACGCCCACCCCCACGTGGACAACGACCACCGGGTCGCGGTGGTGCACAACGGCATCATCGAGAACTTCGCCGCCCTGCGCGTCGAGCTGGAGGACCTGGGCTGCAAGTTCACCTCCGAGACCGACACCGAGGTCACCGCCCACCTGCTCGCCACCGAGCTGAAGCGGCGCGGCGACGGTGACCTGCCCGCGGCCATGCGCGCGGTGTGCCGCCGCCTGGAGGGCGCGTTCACGCTCGTGGCGACCTCCGTCGACGACCCCGGCCTGGTGGTCGCGGCCCGTCGCAACTCGCCGCTGGTCGTCGGCCGGGGCGAGGGCGAGAACTTCCTGGCCAGCGATGTCGCGGCGTTCATCGCGCACACCCGCGAGGCCGTCGAACTGGGCCAGGACCAGGTCGTGGAGCTGCGTGCGGACTCCGTGGTCGTCACGGACTACGACGGCAACCCGGTCGAGGTGCGCGAGTACCACGTGGACTGGGACGCGTCGGCCGCCGAGAAGGGCGGCTACGACTACTTCATGCTCAAGGAGATCGTCGAGCAGCCGCAGGCGGTGGCCGACACCCTCCTGGGCCGCGTCACGATGGACGGTCAGCTGACCCTCGACGAGATGCGGCTGACGCCCGAGGAGCTGCGCACGGTCGAGAAGATCGTCATCATCGCGTGCGGCACCTCCTACCACGCGGGGCTGATCGCCAAGTACGCCATCGAGCACTGGTGCCGCATCCCGTGCGAGGTCGAGGTGGCCAGCGAGTTCCGCTACCGCGACCCGATCCTGAACCAGCAGACGCTGGTCATCGCCATCTCCCAGTCCGGCGAGAGCATGGACACCCTGATGGCGGTGCGCTACGCCCGCGAGCAGCGCGCCCGGGTGCTGGCCATCTGCAACGTCAACGGGTCGACCATCCCCCGCGAGTCGGACGGCGTGCTGTACACGCACGCGGGCCCGGAGGTGGGGGTCGCCGCGACCAAGACCTTCCTGACGCAGCTGGCGGCGTGCTACCTGATCGGCCTGTACCTGGCGCAGGTGCGGGGACTGAAGTTCGGCGACGAGATCAACGCGGTCATCGCGCAGCTGGCCACCATGCCGGAACAGGTCGAGCGGGTCCTGGACACCGTGGGCCCGGTGCGGGACCTGGCGCGGTCGCTGGCCGACGCCGACACGGTGCTGTTCCTGGGCCGCCACGTCGGGTACCCGGTGGCCATGGAGGGCGCGCTCAAGCTCAAGGAGCTCGCCTACATGCACGCGGAGGCGTTCGCGGCGGGCGAGCTGAAGCACGGCCCGATCGCTCTGATCGAGGACGGCCTGCCGGTCGTCGTGGTGGTGCCGTCGCCGAAGGGCCGCGGCGTGCTGCACGACAAGATCGTGTCCAACATCCAGGAGGTCCGCGCACGCGGCGCCCGCACGATCGTGATCGCCGAGGAGGGCGACGAGTCGGTGCGGCCGTACTCGGACGTGCTGATCGAGATCCCGGCGGTGCCGACCCTGCTCCAGCCGATCGTGTCGACGATCCCGATGCAGGTGTTCGCGTGCGAGCTGGCCCTGGCCAAGGGCAACGACGTGGACCAGCCGCGCAACCTGGCCAAGAGCGTCACCGTGGAGTAGCCCTCCACCGGACGGGGAACGGGGTGTGCCCGGGGGAGTTGCGTCCCCACC
The DNA here is from genome assembly GCF_000341125.1 of Nocardiopsis lucentensis DSM 44048. Classification (GTDB taxonomy): domain Bacteria; phylum Actinomycetota; class Actinomycetes; order Streptosporangiales; family Streptosporangiaceae; genus Nocardiopsis; species Nocardiopsis lucentensis. Next base: position 3,355 of record NZ_ANBC01000847.1, read on the forward strand.
GGGCGCACCCCGTTCGTGCTCTCGGGGTGTGCCCGCCGGTCCGGGGGGAGTCGCTCCCGGAGGAAGCGGCCTCCGGGCGCCATCGCTCAGCGGCTCCGGGCGGCGGCGCACTCGTGCGCGGCGTGTGCGGCGGCCACGTCGGCGTGGGTGGTCAGGAGGCAGCGCAGCGACAGGACGTCGAGGATCCGCGACAGCTGACGGGGTGGGGAGGCCAGGACGAGGTGGTGCCGCGCCTTGGTCGCGGTGTGCAGGGCCGCGATGAGGGCGTTCACCCCGGAGGCGTCGATGAACTCCACCGCGGACAGGTCCGCGATCACGCACCCGTCGGCCGCCGCGCCCGCGAGACGGGCGTACACCTGGTCCGCCGTGGCCAGGTCGATCTCACCGTCCAGTTCGACGACGGTGGTCCCACCGCACGCGAACCGGTTCCGCTCCGTGTCCAGCACGGCCACGCCTCGCTCCCGGGCTCGGATGGAAGAGAACTCTCATCAAGGCGCCGCCGGTCAAATACCGACATGCGCTGACAGCCTACTCCGCCCGAACGGCAACGCCGATGTCCCATGGAGCCATCGGATGACCGTTATCCGGCCTGGACGGGGCGTATTTCAGTCTTCACCGCCACAAACCGCCCAAACGATCTTTCCTTCGCCCCGGACCGGATCCCATCCCCATGTCCGACTGAACGCGGCGACGAGCCCGAGCCCGCGCCCCGATTCGGCGAAATGGTGCGCTTCCACCTTCACCGGACCGTGTTCGACCTGATCAGCGACCATGCACACCACCTGACGCCGCTCCCTGAGCAGCCGGAACTGCACGAGAACGCGCGTTCCTTCCGGGGACCGTCCCCGCGGAACGGCGTGCCGGCAGGCGTTGCCGACGAGCTCGGAGACGACGAGACGCAGATCCTCGGCGACCTCCACGAGGCCCCATTCCCGCGCCGTGCCCGTCGCGAGCTCACGCGAGGAGCGGACCGAGTCGGGTGTCGCCTCGAAGGCCCGGGCCACGGCCTCCGGCGTGCGCGCGCACTCCCCCACGTCGAGACGGGTCAGCGTGTGATCCCACCAGCCACCCAGGCACTCGCCGTTCGCCTCGGCGAGCGAAGGGCGGCTCCAGGTTGCCTCGGAGTCGAGTTCCGAAGACACCAACTCTGCGTTCATCACGGTCCTCACGAGGTGATGTCGGTTCACGCGGCCCTGTCTGACGTGGTCAACGTCGCTTACATCTGTAAGCCACGGATGCACGTGCAGAGTAACGATTGGCAAGACTATAGGACGAAGCGGCCCAAACGGTAGGTCTCCGGAGAAGAATTCACGCGTCGGTACACACGATTACACCGGACGCGGTGGCGCAGTTCCGGCACACGAACTCAATGCCGACAACCCTGTGCACTTCCGTGACCTCTGGGTATACTGAGCGGTCGCCAGCGCCGACGCCGCTACAGGGAGGGTGACGTGGTCGCCGACCGGGCAGAGAATATGCAGGTCACTCAGGATTTCCTGGCGAATTCCAGCGGTGGGCCCACCGTGCTGCGCATTCTGCTCGGCAGCCAGCTCAGACGCCTGCGCCAGGCCAAGGGCATTTCCCGCCACGACGCCGGGTACGCCATCCGCGCATCGCACGCCAAGATCAGCCGGATGGAGCTCGGTCAGGTCAGCTTCAAGCCGCGCGACGTGGATGACCTGCTCAAACTCTACGGAGTGGAGGACGCCGGGGAGCGCGAGGCGCTCCTGGGCCTGATCTCCAGCGCCAACGCCCAGGGCTGGTGGCACCAGTACGGCGACGTCCTCCCGCAGTGGTTCGGCGTCTACATCGGGCTGGAGGAGGCGGCCTCCGTCATCCGTACCTTCGAGGTCCAGTTCGTGCCGGGCCTGCTCCAGAGCGAGGACTACGCCCGCGCGGTGATCCGCCTGTCGCGTACGGCCACCTCCGACGATGACGTGACCAACCGCGTCAGCATGCGCATGCACCGCCAGCGCCGTTTCGTCGAACCCCACGCGCCCCGCCTGTGGGCGGTCATCGACGAGGCGGTCCTGCACCGCCCCTACGGCGACATCGACGTCATGCGCGGCCAGATCGAGCATCTCATCGAGATGGCGCGGCGGCCCAACATCACCATCCAGGTGGCCACCTTCGCCATGGGCGGCCACGCCGCGGCGGGCGGCCCCTTCAGCATCCTGCGCTTCCCCACCCCGCAGCTGCCCGACGTGGTCTACCTGGAGCAGCTGAGCAGCGCCCTGTACTTCGACAAGTACGACGACACCCACCGCTACGCCCTGACGATGGACCACCTCGCCACCCAGGCCCCTCCGCCGAACGAGACCGAGGGCATCCTCCGCGGCTTCCTGGAGCGTTACTCCTAGGGAGCCCTCCCCGGCTCTCCGCCGACGACCGGCCGGTGATCGGCCGGTGATCGGCCGGGCACTCCTTCGCCCCCGGGACGGACTCACCCGCCGACCCGGGGTTCCGTCATGGCGGACAACACGGGGTCGACAGTGATGGTGGTCACACCGCTTTCCGGTCAGGTTGTTCCCACATGACCGATTTCGGCCACGACTCAAGAACGATCCTCCGGGAGTGAACCGTTCGGCGTTCCGACACATAAGCCATGACGTGCGACGACACCGGCGGGTGACCCCCGGTTCTCCCTTATGTACTTACCGATGTAATCACGTCTGCACGTGCATGAGCTACGCTTTGGGCCGCACCAAGGACGAGACGAACCCGCACGGATCATGGGCCGCCCCTGCACTCGGGGCCCGATCCTCCCGGCGAGAGCCCTATGGTTCGGCACGGCGGGCGCGACGCGCCGGACGGTCGCGTACGGACACCCGCCCACGAGTCCCCGAAGTTCCAGGAGGTTGACATGCACTCGATCTACAACGGCGTTCCCGCCACCGACCTGCCGGACGTCACCTGGACCAAGAGTAGCTGGAGCAACCCGGAGGGCAACTGCGTGGAGATCGCCGCCCTCCCAGGCGGGGACTTCGCCGTGCGCAACTCCCGCGACCCGAAGGGCCCCGCCCTCGTCTACACCACCGCCGAGATCGAGGCCTTCGTCAAAGGCGCCAAGACCGGGGACTTCGACACGCTCATCGCCTGAACCAGCGCCTGACCCCTGGTCCCGGCGCCTCCCCGTGAAGGACCACGGGCACGGGCACGAGCCGGTCCCCGGACCGCCTCGGCACCGTTCCCGCCGCCCCCGGGCCGCGCGCCCGGCCATCCCCGCTTCCGGTCCCCTCCCCCACACACACAGACCTGCCCCGGAAGCGTCCAGGCCGTCGACCGCCATCCCATCCCATTCCCGGCGGTCGCCGTCCACGGCCCGGACGTGCGTGGAGCCCGGCACCGCGAACGGTGCCGGGCTCCGTGTCCTTCACCCCCGGTCGCCTACAGGCGGGTGGGGTCCACCAGCCCGTTGGACTCCACGGGCGCGTTCTCCCACGGGAAGTGGGTCGCGCCCAGCGCGGGCTTGAGGTCGAACAGCCAGGCCGCCTTCTCGTCGTACTTGGCGAAGAAGGGCTTGCCGACCAGCTCGGGGTCGCGCGCCTGGATGAAGTGCAGGACGAACACCTTCTCGCCCGCGACCTCGGTGACGCCGTCCACGCACACCTTGCCCGGGGTCGCCGACATCGACGGACCGCGGACGGTACGCGCCAGGCCGGACACCTTCTGGTACGCGCCCCGGAAGATGTCGTAGGCCTCGGCCAGCGGCACGGCGAAGTAGTCCTGCGGCCCCGTGTCACGCTCGACGAACATGTAGTAGGGGACCATGCCGTGGCGCAGGTGCGTGCGCCACATGCTCTCCCACGTGGCCGAGTCGTCGTTGATCGTGCGGATCAGCGGGGCCTGGGTGCGGATGACGGCGCCGGTCCCGCGGATCCGGCGCACGGCCTCCTGGACGAGCTCCGGCTTCATCTCGTTCGGGTGCGAGAAGTGCGCCATGAACGCGAGGTTCTTACCCGAGGCGACGACCTTCTCGAACAGGCGGAGGGTGTCGTCGGCGTCCGGGTCGGTCACGAAGCGCTGCGGCCAGTAGGCCAGCGCCTTGGTGCCGATGCGGATGGCCTCGAGGTGCTCGATCTCCAGCAGCGGCTCGATGTACTTGGAGATCACCCCCTCGCCCATGATCATCGGGTCGCCACCGGTGAAGAGGACGCTGGTGACCTCAGGGTGCGTCCGCACGTACTCGACCAGCTGGTCGACCTCGCCGGAGGCGAACTTCAGGTCGGCGTCACCGACGAACTGGGCCCAGCGGAAGCAGTACGTGCAGTACGCGTGGCACGTCTGGCCCTGCTTCGGGAAGAAGAGGACCGTCTCCTTGTACTTGTGCTGGACACCCGGAATGGGCTCCTCGTTGCCCGCCTTGGGCACGTTGAGGTCCATCTGTCCCGCGGGGTGCGGGTTCAGGTTGGCCCGGATCTGGTTGGCGGCCTCGTTCAGCTCCTTGCGCGAGGCCCCGGAACGGATCAGGTCGGCGATCCTGGCGACATCGCCAGAGGGCAGCATGTCGGCCTGCGGGAAGACGAGCCGGTAGATCGGATCGTCCGGCGCCGCGTCCCAGTCGATCAGCTCGTCGATGACATAGCTGTTGACCCGGAACGGAAGCACGTTGGCCACCGCTTGCACCGCGAGCCGCTCGTCAGCGGCGAGACCAGCTCCCGCCGTGAGCTCGTCGAGGTGTTTCGTCGTGTAGGCACGAAACCGACGTCCGGCGGACGGGGACAGTGCCGCGTCTGGCGTTACGCTCACGCCTCTCCTCTCCTGCATGTAGGCAGGGCCGCGGCGGAGCACCGCCGGGCAGCCCTGATCAGGCGGGTCCGGTGTGCGCGGACACCGGTGGACCACCTGGTACGGAAATTCAATGTGTAGTCACACGGATCCGGACCTCGGCTGAAGCCCGGACCAGCAAGCGGGTATACCCCGACATGGGGTTTTGTACCCATCAAGCGCAATATCCAGCCCTGACCTGGACATACGGGAAGTATCCTCGCATGAGGATACGAACCTGCCGAACTCAGACGTCCATCCGGCGACCCGATACCGTGTCTGCTGGCCCGCCGCGCGCGAGGCGACCACGCGCGGCACCGGCACCGCCGCGCACCAGAGGACCTGCGCGAACACCGGGCAGTCCGCGCGCCCGCCCACCGACCCCACCCGTGAAGGACGAACCAAGTTGAGTGGCACATCCGACGCGGACGTGGACGCTCACGTCGTACCGCGTACGTCTCCGCCGACCATCGCGGTGGACGCGATGGGGGGCGACCGAGCCCCCGGAGAGATCGTCCGGGGCGCGGTGCTGGCCGTCCGCGAGCTGGGGCTGCGCGTCGTGCTGGTGGGGCGGCGCACGGAGATCGCGACGCTGCTCGCCGAGGAGAACGCGCTCCGCGACGTCCCCGTGGTGCACGCCGAGGACAGTCTGGCGATGCACGAGGGCGCGCTGGCCAGCTGGCGGCGGCCCCGGTCCAGTGCCGCCGTCGCCTGCCGGCTCATCCGGCGTGGTGACGCCGACGCGCTGGTCTCGGCCGGTTCGACGGGTGGCGTCGTGGCCACCTCGACCGTCCGCCTGCGCACGCAGCCGGGGGTGCTGCGCCCCGCCCTGGCGGTGACCCTCCCCACCGGGGAGACGCCGACGGTACTCGTGGACGCGGGCGCCAACGCCGACGCCAAGCCGGAGATGCTGGTGCAGTTCGCCCACCTGGGGTGCGCGTACGCCCACACGGCGTTCGGCGTGGAGCGGCCCCGGGTGGGAGTGCTCACCATCGGCTCGGAGCCGGGCAAGGGCAACAAGCTCGTGCGCCGGGCCACGGAGCTGCTGGCGGCCACCGCCGAGGACTCCCAGACCATGGACTTCCAGGGCAACGTCGAGGGCCACGACCTGCTGGCCCGGAAAGTGGACGTGGTCGTGACCGACGGGCACACGGGGAACGTGGCGCTGAAGTCGGTGGAGGGAACGGCGGCGTTCGCGATGGAGGCCTTCCGCGACGCGCTCACCTCGTCCGTGGCCGCGAAGGCGGGCGCGTTCCTGCAGCGCCGGGCGCTCCGGGACCTGCGCGCGCGGCTGGACAGCGAGACCTACGGCGGGGCGGCGCTGCTGGGACTCAACGGCACCGTGGTGATCGCGCACGGCGACAGCCGCGCCCAGGGCGTGGCCCGCGCCTGCCAGCTCGCGCACGACCTGGCCGTGGGGCGGATCGGTGAGCGGATCCGCCGCCGCGTGCACCACCGTCCCCCGAACTGGCTGCACCGACTGGCCCAGTCCGAGGAGCGCTGACCGGGACGGACCGAGGCGGGACGCGCGTCACACCGGCCCGTGTCACAGGGTCCCGGGCTTCCTCGTCTCAAGGGGTGTCACCACCGACGAGCACGGAGGAGCACACCATGGACGCACGACTGGACATCCTCGCCGTCCCGAGCGCCGGCAGGGCCCTCAAGCACTTCATGACGGCGGGCAGGGCGCTCAAGGACCTGCCCCTGCCGACCAGGACGCGGGAACTGGTGGAGCTGCGCGTGAGCCAGATCAACGGCTGCGCCGTCTGCGTCGACATGCACACCAAGGAGGCCGCCGCGTCCGGGGAGACCGCGCTCCGGCTGAACCTGGTCACGGCGTGGCGGGAGGCCACGGTCTTCACCGAGGCCGAGCGCGCCGCCCTGGAGTTCGCCGAGCAGGGGACCCGGGTCGCGGACGCGGGCACCGGGGTCGGCGACGAGGTGTGGGCGAACGCCGCCGGGCACTACGACGAGGAGCAGCTCGCCGCCCTCACGCTGCTGGTCTCCTTCATGAACGCGGTGAACCGGATGAACATCATCACCCAGCGGCCCGCCGGCGACTACGTGGCCGGCCAGTTCCACTAGTGCTGTGGCCGGAAACGTTCGCCCGGGTGCTCTCACGCCGCGA
>NZ_ANBC01000848.1 GCF_000341125.1 Nocardiopsis lucentensis DSM 44048
CACGGTTTTTCTTGGGGGGTCGTCCTTGGTGGGCGGCCCCCTTTTTTGTGCCGGGGTTTGTGCGTTTGTGAATGAGATGCACGGAACGCCCCGGCCGGGGGAGGGGGCTCGCCCCGGGGCTGGGAGAATCGACCCATGACGACGATTCCCGCTGAGCTCCTGGCAGCCGCTGAGGCGGCCAAGGGCTTCATGCCCACCGACGAAGGCACCGCCCTGTACGAGGCCGCGCTTGCCTACGCACATCTCGGCCCGATCGTGGAGATCGGCACCTACTGTGGCAAATCCACCATCTTCCTCGGTGCCGCCGCACGGCAGACGGGCCGGAAGGCGCACACCGTGGACCACCACCGGGGGTCCGAGGAGCACCAGGTGGGTTGGGAGTACCACGACGCCACCCTCGTGGACGAGGTCACGGGGAAGTTCGACACCCTCCCGCACTTTCGGCGCACGATCACCCAGGCCGGACTCGACGACGAGGTCATCGCGCTGGTCGGTCCCTCAGCCGACATCGCCGCCGTATGGGGCGCCCCACTCGGGATGCTCTTCATCGACGGCGGTCACAGTGAGGAGGCGGCCCAGACCGACTACGCGTCCTGGAGCCCGCACGTCGCTCCGGGCGGGGCACTCGTGATCCACGACGTCTTCCCCGACCCCGCGGACGGCGGCCGACCTCCCTACAACATCTACTGCCGCGCCCTCGACTCGGGTGCGTTCAAGGAGGTTCGTGTGGTCGGCTCCATGCGTGTCCTCGAACGTGCGCTGTGACACGCCGGTCCAGACGTTAAGCCTTTGGTAAGAAGTTCCAGCTGGCTCGGCTGACCGACGATCACGCTGTTACGCCCCGGTATCGTGTGGGAGAGGGTTGAGCGAACGTGGCGGTATTCCCCGAGTCACCGCTTCAGTCCTGATTCTTACCGAACCGATCCGGGGCACAGGCGCGTCAAATATCAGGACGGCACCGTGCCGGACGTGATTTGCCATGGGGGCGGGGAACTGAGCGAGAGCACACACGGCGACGGCGGGGCGGATGGGCAGCGTCCTGAGACTGAGATGCCGGACACCAACACCTCTTCCGAAGAACTGCCCACTGACCCGACTTCCGAGAGTGGCGTACCCACAGCGGACGGGGACCAACCCTCCGAGGAGCTGATCCAGCCGGATCCGGGCGTCTTCAAGACCAGCGGCTCCTTCCTGCGTGACCGGGTGGCCCAACACCTGGAGGACCGGGGTTTCGGCAACAGGGAGGAGCCCGAGGACACTGACTCCCCGGAGACCTCCGAAGGGGAGGGCGCGCCGTCCACCGCCAGTGGCGGCAACGACCCGGTGACCTCTCCCGAGGGTGATGCCGAGGCTGACGCTGACGCCGCCTCTCCGGACACGCCAGCCGCGCCCCATCCCGCCGAGGCCGCGCCCTCCGACGACCACGCTGCCTCCTCCGAGAACGCCGACGACACCCAGTCGACGGAGGACACGGCGGCCGCGACGGTTTCCGCACCCGCGGAGCAGGCCACCTCCGAGGCTTCCCCCGCCGCCGAGGAGAACACGGCCGAGAGCGGTCCCGCGACGCAGCCCTTCCAGCCGGTGGACGAACCGGCCGACAAGGACGAGTCGATGTGGCCGACCCCCCAGCGGCTGTCCGACATCGTGTCCCAGGAGCAGGACCAGAGTCAGACACAGGACCAGACTCCTGCTCCGGCACCCGTCCCGGCCCCGAACCCGGGCCAAGGACCGGAGCAGGGGCAGACCACCGGGGCCGCCGCTGAGGCCGCCACCGGGGCGGTCGTGACCGAGACCAAGGTCGAAGCAGCGAAGGGTGAGAAGGGGAAGAAGGGGAAGAAGGCCCCGCTGTGGTGGCGGATCCTCCGCGTCTGCCTCGTGCTGATCGGGGTCGGCGTCATCGCCGGATGCGGCGTGTTCGCCTACTTCTACACCACGGTGGAAGTCCCCGACGCGGCCCAGGCCGACGCCGTCGACGAGGGTTCGACCTTCTACTTCTCCGACGGTGAGACCGTGTTCGCCGAGCGCGGCGTCGCCCGGGAGATCATCTCCTACGACGAGATGACCGCCGGCGGCGACCACGTGGTGGAGGCCGTCATCTCGGCCGAGGACCGGGGCTTTTGGACCGAGCCGGGCGTCTCCGTGCGCGGTACCACGCGTGCGGTCTGGTCGACCGTCACCGGCCAGCAGGTCCAGGGCGGTTCCACCGTCACCCAGCAGATGGTGCGCAACTACTTCGAGGGCGTCTCCAACGACAGGACGATCGCGCGGAAGATCCAAGAGATCATCATCGCCATCAAGATCGACCAGAGCGAGTCGAAGGAGTGGGTGATGCAGCAGTATCTCAACACCATCTACTTCGGCCGCCAGGCGTACGGGATCCAGGCCGCGGCGGAGGCCTACTACCACAAGGGCGTCGACGAGCTCACGCCGGAGGAGGCCGCCTTCCTGGCCGCCGCCATCCAGCAGCCGACCCCCTTCGGTCAGGCCGACGTGGAGACCACGCCCGAGATGGAGCAGCGCTGGCAGTACGTCGTCAACGGCATGGTCACCACCGGGGCGATCACCCAGGCCGAGGCCGACGCGATGGAGTTCCCGGCCCCCGAGCCGGAGCGTCAGACCACGGACCTCAGCGGCTACCGGGGCTACATGTTCCAGGAGACGATGAGCGAGCTCGAACGGCTCGGCTACACCGAGGACATGGTCAACCGGCAGGGCTACCGGATCGTCACCACGTTCGACCAGGACATGATGGAGGCCGCCTACACGGCCGTCGACGAGAAGGTGTCGCAGGAGGAGCTCCCCGAGGGCATCAACATCGGGCTGAGCACCGTGGACCCGGCGACCGGCGAGGTCCTGGCCTTCTTCGGCGGGCACGACTACAACGCCAACCAGTACGACAGCTCGTTCCTGGGCACGGCGCAGGCAGGGTCGGCGTTCAAGCCGTACGTGCTGGCCACCGCGCTGGAGCAGGGCCACAGTTTCAACTCCACCGTGGACGGGCGCGGGCCGCAGGTCATCAACGGCGCCTCGATCCAGAACGCGGGCAACTCTCCCGGCGGCATCATGACGCTGCGCCAGGCGACCGAGGTCTCCAACAACCTCGGGTACATCAACCTCGCCCAGGAGGTGGGTTTCGAGGAGATCCGTGACACCGCCTACGCCGCGGGGCTGCCGGAGGGCAGCATCCTCGACAACCAGCTCGTCCCGGTCATGGCACTGGGACCGAGCAGCGTCCGGCCGGTCGACCAGGCCAGCGGGTACGCGACCTTCGCCAACGGCGGGACGCACGTCGAGGCGCACGTGGTCCGGGAGATCGTCAACCGCGAGGGTGAGAACGAACGCCCGGAGGTGGAGAGCAACCGGGCCCTCTCCGAGTCCACCGCCGCGGACCTCACCTACGTCCTGGAGGGCGTGGCCAACAACGGGACCGGCCAGAACGCGAACCTGTGGGACCCGGACCACCCCGTCGCGGGTAAGACGGGGACGGTCAGGGACGAGGTCAACGGCGGCACCGCCGCGGCCTGGTTCGTGGGGTACACGCCGCAGCTGTCGACGGCCGTCGGGGTGTACAACGACGCCAACCGCGGTTTCACCATCCCCGGACAGAGCATCTCCAGCACGGGCCTGCCGTCGCAGATCTGGAAGAGCTACATGACGGCGGTGATGGAGAACTACGAGCCCGCGTCCTTCCCGGACCCGGCCTTCGGCGGGGACAACGAGTACTGGGCGCCCCAGGTGACGCCCGAGGCCCCCGAGGCCCCGGTCGACGAGGGACCCACCACGCCGGAGGTCCCGGAGGTTCCGGAGATCCCGGAGCAGCCCGAGATCCCGGAGGTCCCCGAGGTGCCCGACCCGGGGAACCCGGAGCAGCCCACCGACCCGGAACCGGGCGACCCCGGGGACACGACCGAACCGGAGGACCCGGAGAACCCGTTCTTCCCAGGGGGCGACCGCGGTAGCGGATGACGGACGGGCCCCGCACCACCGACGCGGGTGGTGCGGGGCCCACTCATGTCCGGGGCCGTCGGCCCGGCGCCCTACGCCTCGTCCCAGGTGTGCAGGAAGACCCGTGAACCGTCGGTCGCGCCGGTCAGGGCGTCCACGGCCAGGATCACCGCGGCCGAGGTCCACGTGCTGCGCTCGATCGGCCAGCGCACGTCCTCGGCGAACTGATAACCGGTCCAGTAGACGCCGTCATCGGCGTCCCTCAAGTGCTGAACGTCCTTGAGCACACGTTCCCCGGCCTCGCGCTCGCCCATGGCGGCCAGCGCCAGGACCAGCTCCGCGGACTCCGCGGCGGTCACCCACGGCTGGTCGCTCACGCACCGCACACCCAGGCCCGGGACGACGAACCGGTCCCACCGCTCCTGGAGGCGCTCCTTGGCGGCCACACCGCGCACGGCCCCGCTGAGGATCGGGTAGAACCAGTCCATCGAGAACCGCTCCCGGTCCGCGAACAGGTCCTCGCGCTCGTTGATGAGCGTCTCCAGCCGGTCGGCGGCGGCCTCCCACTCCGGCCGCTCGTGTCCCAGCCGGGCGCCCAGGGCGGCGCCGCAGCGCAGCGCGTGGTAGACGCTCGAGCACACCGTGAGCAGCGCGTGGTCGCCCGGGGAACCGTCCTCCGAACGCGCCCACATGATCTCCCCGTGCTCGCCCCGCAGGTCCAGCACGAACCCCAGCCCGCTCTCCACCACCGGCCAGGTGCGCTCGGCGAACGCCGCGTTCCCGGTGACCAGGAGGTGGTGGAGGAGGCCGACCGCCGGATAGGCGGCGTGGTTGGCCTCGCGCAGGGCTGTGGCGGGCGCGCCCTGGCGGAGCTTGGCGGGCCAGCCCCCGTCGGGGTGCCGGGTCTTCGNNNNGTCCGTCCGGTGACGGTCAGTGCCATGGCGCACTCGACGTGGTCCCACACGTCGGTGTGGCCGCCGGGGAACCAGGGGATCGCGCCGTCGGGCTCCTGGGCGCGGACCAGGTAGGCGGCCGAGCGCAGGACCTGGTCGGCGGTCAGGACATCGGGGAGGGCGAGTTCGGTGCGCATCACGGCTTGCGCACGTACACGACGACGCTCTTGCCGATGACCGGATTGAGCAGGCGTTCGGCGACGCGGGTCACCTTCGGGGCCTGGAGCATGTCCCACACCAGGAGGTCGTGGTAGGCCTTGGCCGCCGGGTGGTCGTCATTGGACGTGCCCACGGCGCACTTGATCCACCAGTAGGGCGAGTGCAGCGCGTGCGCGTGGTGGTGCGGGCCGATCTCGAAACCGGTGGCCTTGAGCTTGGCCTCCAGCTCGGCGCGCGTGTAGATGCGGATGTGGCCGCCTTCGTTGGTGTGGTACTCCTCCGACAGCGCCCAGCACAGCCGCTCGGGCAGGAAGCTCGGCACGGTGACGGCGGCGATCCCCCCGGGCCGCAGCACCCGGAAGAGCTCCTTCATGGCGGCGGTGTCGTGCGGGATGTGCTCGAAGATCTCGGCGGCCACGACCCGGTCGAAGCTGGCGTCGTCGAAGGGCATGTCGAGGGCGTCGCCCTTGACCGTCTCCGCGGTGGCTCCCTCGGGGGCCTCACCCTCGGCACGCATGGCGGCGAACATCGTCTCGACCTCGGCCAGGTCGCTGACGTTCTGGTCGAAGGCGACGACGTCGGCGCCGCGGCGGTAGATCTCGAAGGCGTGGCGGGCGCCGCCGCAGCCGAGGTCGAGTACGCGCTTGCCCGGGCCGACGGGGAACAGGTTGAAGTCGACGGTGATCAGTGGAGGCTCCCTACAGGTGTGATGCGCGGTCAGGCGTGGTGTGCGCGGGTCCCCGGCCAGAGCCCCTGACAGCGTCGATGGTGGAGGCGTAGCGCTGGGCCGTGAGTTCGGCGACGGCCCGCCACGTGAACCGTTCCTGCACGCGCCGCCAGGCGGCGGCGCCCATGCGTGCGCGCTCCTGGTCGTCGTCCAGGAGGGCGGCGAGTTCGCTCGCCAGGACCTCGGGGTCGCCCGGGGGGACGAGGCGTCCGGCGTCGCCGTCGGTGCCCACGACCTCGGGCAGGGCTCCGGCGCGGCTGGCGACGAGGGGGGTGGCGCAGGCCATGGCCTCGACGGCGGGCAGGGAGAAGCCCTCGTAGAAGGAGGGGACGACGGCCACCTGGGCGCTGGCGATGAGTTCGGCGAGGGCGGTGTCGTCGATGCCGCTGACGAACTCGACGCGGTCGCGCAGGCTCAGCTCGTCGACGAGGCGGTCGGTGGGGCCGCCGGGCTTGGGCTTGCTGACGATGGTCAGCCGCACGTCGCGCTCGGTGGCGAGTTTGGCGGCGGCGCGCAGCAGGGTGGCCACACCCTTGAGGGGGCTGTCGGCGCTGGCGGTGCACACGATGCGGCCGGGTACCCGTTCGGTGTCGGGGCGGGGGTGGAAGTAGCGGGTGTCCACACCGAGGGGGGTGACCTCCATGGCGGCGGGGTCGACGCCGAACTCGCGCGCGATGTCGTCGGCGGAGGAGCGGGAGGGGACGAGGATCGGGTCGAGCTTGCGCGCGACCTTGGCCTGCATGGCGACGAACCCGTACCAGCGGCGTTTGGAGAGTTTCTGGAGTCCCCGGGCCTCGTCGAGTTCGATGCGGCGGTCGACGCTGATGGGGTGGTGGATGGTGGTGACCAGGGGGAGCCCGGCGGACTTGATGCCGAGCAGGCCCCAGCCGAGGGTCTGGTTGTCGTGGACGACGTCGAAGTCGGTGAGGCGGCGGCGCAGTTCACGGTTGGCGCGCAGGGAGAAGGTGAGCGGTTCCGGAAAGCCCGCGGTCCACATGGTGGCGACCTCCAGGACGTCGATCCAGTCGCGCCACTCGCGCACGGGAGGCGCGGTGAACGGGTTGACGTCGTTGTAGAGGTCGAGGGAGGGGACCCGTTCCAGGGTGACGCCCTCGTCCAGCACGGGGTAGGGCTGGCCGGAGAACACGGTGACCTCGTGTCCGAGGGCGGCCAGTTCCCGCGAGAGGTGGCGCACGTACACGCCCTGGCCGCCGCAGTGTTCCTTACTGCGGTAGGACAGCAGTGCGACGCGGAGGGGGCGGTCGCCGGACGGGTGCGGGTTCGGTCCCGTGCTGGTGCCCGACTGGGTCAAGAGTCCACCTCTTCGTTGGGTCGCGGGCCCGGTCGCCGTCGCGCCGTCGGGCAGCCTTCGATGGCGGGGCGTCCCGGTGTGGGCGCGCGTGCTCGCCGGTGAACAGGCGTCCCATATGTTACTCGGGAGTTTTGTGCGGATCGGTGCCGGGCTGGTTGGTAAGGGATCCTATGTGTGGCTCGCCTGGCCGGTGACGGCGACCCATCGGGGACGGTCGTCGGTTCCGCGTCGGGCGGCGCGGCCCCGTTCCTCAAGGGTGCGCAGGTGGGCGGCGGTCTCGGCGGCGGCCATGTGGCGGGCCAGGAGACGCATGTTCTGCCAGGGGCGCTTCCAGCGCAGGCGCGAGGTGAGTTCCCACAGGGTGGCGGGCCCCTCGTCCAGGAGCGCGGTCATCGCGTCGAGGCGCTCCTCGTGGTGGGCGACGATCGTCGCGGTGCGGTCGGGCAGGCCGGTGAACCGCCGCTCGTGTGAGGGAAGGCACAGCAGGCGGTCGGCCCCGGGGAGGGCACCGACGGTTCGCTGGGAGGCCAGGAAGTCGCCGAGCGGGTCCCCGGCGGGCGTGTCCAGGGGGAAGTGGCCCACGTGCGGGGTGATGCCGGGTAGGACGTGGTCGCCGGTGAAGAGCATGTCGGCGTCGGCCAGGCGCAGGCACAGGTGTCCGGGTGTGTGCCCGGGGGTCCACAGGGTGCGTAGGTCGCGGCCGGGCAGGTCGACGGCCGCGCCGTCGTCCAGGGCGAGGTCGGGCGGAGCGGAGGGGGTGATCACGTGGGGGTCGGCGAGGAAGGCGTCGACGTCCTCGTCGGGGAACCCGGCGGCGCGGAACTGCTCGGCCACGGAGTCGGCGCGTTCGCGCGCGCCGGTGGCGGCCAGCTGTTCGGTGACGGCGATGTCGGCGGGGTGCATCGCGATCCAGGCGTCGGAGGAGGCGCGCAGACGGGCGGTGAGTCCGGAGTGGTCGGGGTGGAAGTGGGTGAGGACGGCGCCGCGGATGTCCTCGACCGCGTGTCCGGTCTGTTTGACGCCCTGGACGAGTCCGTCCCAGGAGTCGTCGTGGTTCCATCCGGTGTCCACGAGCACGGGGCCTCGGTCGCCTTCGACCAGGTAGACGAGGGTGGCACCGAGGGGGCTGTGGGGGATGGGTACCGGTAGGCTCCACACGCCGTTGCCGAGGTCTTCGACCGGGGGGACGTCGTTCATGCTCGGGGCGACCTCTCCACTAGAAACCGAATCTGATTCGATTCTAGGGGTGGGCGCCCCGGGCGGGGGCGCGCGGGGTTCGGGTGGAGGGAGATGGTGGAGTGGTGTGTCCGGGAGGTGTCGGACTGTCACATCGGCGGCAAATAGAACATATTCTACAAATGCGTTCGAGCGATCCGAAAACCCTGTCCATCTCTTCGTATTGCTACTGCCACGTCGGGCAATGAGGCGAGGATCATGGGTTCGAAGCACTCCACGAACGGGAAATCCTTAGATAACGTGTTCTCGGTCGGAGCCCAGGGCGGGCGCCGGCTCCACGAACGGCGGCGCGGCCGGCGGACGGCGCGCGACTGATGACGAACGGGAGAGACCCTGTGGCGGTGCAGGCGCCGACTGGAACCATGTCGCGAAGTCAGACCCAGCGCCGCAAGCGCATCGTGCAGACCGCCGCGGCCCTGGCCGTGCGCGGCGGCGTCGACGCCATGCAGATGCGCTCGGTGGCCGAGCGTGCCGGGGTCGCCCTCGGCACCCTCTACCGTTACTTCCCCTCCAAGATGGACCTCGTCGTCGCGGTGGTCACCGAGGAGCTCGACCTGCTGGAGGGCGGTATCGTCCGCCGTCCGCCCACCGCGGACACCCCCGCGGGTCGCGCGGTCGACGTCCTGCTGCGCGCCACCCGGGGCCTGATGCGCGAGCCGGAACTGGCCGACGCGCTCGTCCGGTCGCTCATCATGGCCGAGGTCAAGATCGAGCTCGACACACGTATCTCCGACCTGGTGTGGCGCGTGGCCACGGGCGACCTGGAGGGGGTCGCGCCCGCCGAGGAGCCGGTCGAGGGTGGCGACGGCCAAGCACCGGTCGACCGCGACGAGGTCGGGTACGTCCTGGTCGGTTCGCTGACCAGCGTGTGGATCTTCGAACTGGTGGAGATCCTCAAGGGCCGCCGTGACGTCGATGAGGTCGAGCGGCGGGTGCACNNAGCACCTGCTCGCCCCGTTCTGACCGGGTGCGGGAACCGGCGGGGCTCAGCCGTCGCCGAAGAGGAAGTCCAGCAGCCCGTCGAACAACCCGTCCTCGGACTCCTCGCCGTCGGGGACGGGGGTGCTCTCGTCCTCCGGGTTCTGCGAGGGGTCCTCGTCCTGCGTACCCCCCGACTCCTCCGGTGAGGGTGAACTCGGTGCCTCCGAGGGCGAGGGGGAGGGCGCCTGTGGGGGCGGATCGCTCTGCTCGGTCCCTCGCACCGGCTCCTTCGTGGGGTGCCCGGACGGAGCCGCGTCGTCTCCCCTCTGGTGGCCGCTCTGGGGGTCGTGCGCCTGGTCGGGGGCGCCCGTGTCCGGTTCCGCGACCGGTCTGCCGTCCGAGGTGGTGGATGCCGCCTCCAGGTCTTGGGTCATGGGGCTGCGCTCGGCGTCGGCGTTGTCGGTGCCGATGATCGTGGAGGGAGCGCCGAGCGCGCTGGCCCACCACCACAGGGCGACCGCGAGGACCACCGTGATCACCCCGGAGACGGCGGGCAGCGGCCATCGGCGCGGGGAGGCGCCGTCGTCTTCGGCGCCCGGGGCGGTCGACGGCCCGGGCAGCGGTGTGGTCGTCTCGGCGCGGACCGGGTGGTCACGGGTGGTGACACGGTCTCCGGGCAGGGCGCGCGGCAGTTGTTCGGCCGCGGGCTCGGCGGGCTCCGGGGCGGGTTCCTCGACGTCCTCGCCGGCGCGGGCGCGGTGTACCGGGTACCCGTCGCTGGTGAGCGGGTGCATGGCCGCGCCGATTCGCTCGCGCCGCTCCGCGTGGTCGGGGTCCACGCAGGTGCGCACGACCAGGTCGCGCAGGCCCGGGGGAGGCCCCGGCGGGCGCAGCAGCGCCAAGGTGAAGGACACCTCCTGGACCCGGGCGCGCCACGTGGCGGCCGGTGAGTCGGGCCTTTCACCGTCGTTCCCGTCGAGGTCGGACAGCCCGTCGGCGGCGCGGCGGATCGCGGAACGGGACAGTTCGCCGCACAGCTGGGTGTCCAGGCCGAGGATGCGGGCGATGGCCGAGACCGGCAGCGCGTGGCGCAGGTTGAGTTCGACGAGTTCCCGGTGGCTGGCGGGCAGTCGCGCGAACATGCGTGCCGCGGGTGCCTCGGCGGGCATCGTGGCCAGGCGGGTGTAGGGGCAGGTGAGGGCGAAGCCGCGGCGCTGGCAGGCTGAGCGGACCAGGGCGTAGAGCCAGGGGCCCCGGTCCGCGGGGTCGGCGAGCTCGTCGGCCAGGACCACACTGGCGACCAGGCCGTCGTGTACGGCCTCGGCGACACGGTCGGCGGCCTCCCTGGAGGCGGTGCCGCCCACCGGTTCGGTGGCGTGGCTCGGATCGGCCCCGCCGCCCAGCAGAGACCAGGCGTACCGGTACAGGGCCGGTGCGAAGGCGTCGTAGAGCTGCTCGACCGCCTCCGGGGTTGGTTCGTCGCTTTCGATGCCTCTGGTCACGATTCTCCCCCCGCTTCACCCGAGACGGTAGCGGGGGCAGGCGCGCGGCGCGGGCGTTTCGGTGACCTTCGCCATGAAGGTGAGGGTTCTGTTATCGCGGACGGGGGCGTGACCGGCCCGGTGCGGTTCCGGGCCGGTCACGGAGCGGTCGGGTTCCGGAACCGACCGCTACTCGCCGCCTCGGGAGGGGGATCCGATGGCGATCATCCGCTCGACGGAACGGCGGGCGCGCTCGGAGGTCTCGGCGTCGACGGTGATCTCGGTCGTGCCGTGGCGCAGCGAGCCGAGGAGCTTGTCGGCGTCGATCATCTTCATGTAGTGGCACTCGGCGCGGTTGTTGACCGGCTCGAACTCGGTGGTCGCGTTGGCGTTGCGCAGCTGGTGCAGCATGCCGGTCTCGGTCGCGATGAGCACCTTCTTGGCGGTGGTGTTCTCCGCTGCGGTGAGCATGCCGCCGGTGGAGAGCACCTTGACGCGGTCCTCCGGGACGGCGCCGCTGCCCACGAGGTAGAGGGCGGAGGTGGCGCAGCCGCACTCGGGGTGGACGTAGACCTCGGCGTCGGGTTCGGCCGCGACCCGCTCGCGCAGGGTGTGGCCGTCGATCCCGGCGTGCACGTGGCACTCGCCCATCCACACGTGGATGTTGTCCCGGCCGGTGACGCGCTTGACGTGGGCGCCCAGGAACTGGTCGGGGAGGAAGAGGATCTCCTGGTCCTCGGGGATGGACCGGATGACGTCGGCGGCGTTGGAGGAGGTGCAGCAGATGTCGGTCTCGGCCTTGACCGCCGCGGTGGTGTTGACGTAGGCGACGACGACCGCGCCCGGGTGCTCGGCCTTCCAGGCGCGCACGTCCTCGGCGGTGATGGTGTCGGCGAGGGAGCACCCGGCGTTGGGGTCGGGCAGCAGGATCGTCTTCTCGGGGGCGAGAATCTTCGCGGTCTCGGCCATGAAGTGCACGCCACAGAAGACAATGGTGCTGGCGTCGACGCTCGCGGCCAGGCGTGAGAGGGCCAGCGAGTCGCCGGTGTGGTGGGCGACGTCCTGGATTTCCGGGCGCTGGTAGTTGTGCGCGAGGATGACGGCGTCGCGCTCGTCCGCCAGGCGGCGGACCTCGGCGGCCCATTCCTGCCTGGTCATGGTGTCCGCCGTGGCGGTGACCGGTGCCATGTCCTACTACTTCCTTGAGGCTGTGGGCACGTCGTACGGGCTCCGTGCCAGTGGTGGTCGGTGCTGGTGGACAGGTTTTAGCCTGTCAGGCACAAACCTGATTCAGCTTAACATGGCGTGGAACGGAAGGGACAGGGTGGACATCCTTAAAGGAAACGGACAGGTGGCCACGCGTGGTACGGAGGAGAGCGAACCGCTCTCCGCTCACGAGGCCCTGGCCGTCGTCCTGCAGATTCGCGCCGGAGAGCTGTGCGTCCTGCTGTGGCGGCGGGCACTGCCGCCGTGCGAGGGCGAGTGGTCGCTGCCCGGCGGCAGGCTGGGCCCGGACGAGAGCCTGGGCTCCTCCATCCGGCGCCAACTCGCGCAGAAGGTGGACGTGCGCGACCTGGCCCACCTCGAACAGCTGGAGACCCGCAGCGACCCCACCCGGCATCCCCGCCGCCGGACGCTCGCCACCGCCTACCTCGGCCTGGTCCCCGCCCACATCGACCCCGTCGTGCCCGAGGACACCGGCTGGCACCCGGCCGCCGATCTGCCCCCGATGGCCTTCGACCACGCCGCCATCGTCCGCTCCGGGCGGCTGCGACTACGCGCCAAACTGGGCTACACCAACGTGGGCTTCGCCCTGGCGCCACCGGAGTTCACGATGTCGGAGCTGTCGGGCTACTACCGGGCGGCCCTCGGCTACGACGTGGCCGCCACGAACCTGCGCCGCGTCCTGCTGCGGCGCGGCCAGATCGAGGAGACCGGCCGATCCGTCCCCTCCGGCCGTTCGGGCGGGCGCCCCGCCGCGCTCTTCCGGTTCCGCGCCCGCGAACTGGAGATCACCGACGCCTTCGCCGTCCTGCGCCCGCCCGAACGCGGCTGAGGCCCCGAACACGGGTCTGTTTCTTGGAACAGTTACCCCTGGGGGTTTCGTTCGGGCGCTGGCAGGGTTCTTATGGATAGGCCTGCGCCGCAGGCGTCCGTTGAGGGTGGTGGAGGGTGACGGGTGGGCGAGGCAAGCCGCGTAGCGAGGAACGAGCGACAGGCGCCGCCGAGGATGAAGAATCCCTGCCTTCGGGGCGCCCGACTAGAGCGAGTACCGCGCCGTAGGCGTCCGTTGAGGGTTGGTGGCGGGCGACGGGCGGGCCAAAGCGAAGCGGAGGACCAGAACAAACACGACCGTGGTCCGGCACGCCTTGTACACTCCCTGTCCGTGGCAATTCGTACTGTGGTGTTCGACGTCGGCGAGACGCTGGTCGACGAGACGCGGATCTTCGCTCGCTGGGCCGACCGCCTCGGAGTCCCGCACATGGCGTTCTTCGGCACCATCGGCGGTGTCATCGCCTCGGGCGGTACTCTGACCGACGCGTTCGGTCTGGTCGTGCCCGGATTCGACCTGGCGGCCGAGAGCGCGCGCTGGCGCGCCGAGGATCCCGGGGGCGAGCGCGAGCACTTCGGCGAACGCGACCTGTACCCCGACGTGCGCCCGGCGTTCGACACCATGCGCCGGGCCGGTCTGTCCCTCGTCATCGCCGGGAACCAGCCCCCCGAGGCCGGACCGGCGCTGGCCGCCATGGACCTCGGCGTCGACGGCATCGGCATCTCCGACGACTGGGGCGTGAGCAAGCCCGACCCCGCCTTCTTCGACCGTGTCCTCAAGCTCGCCGACGCGGCCCGGCCCGGGATCGGCGCGGACGAGATCCTGTACGTCGGCGACCGCGTCGACAACGACGTCCTGCCCGCGCGCGCGGCCGGGATGCGCGCCGCCCTGCTGCGGCGCGGTCTGTACGGCTACCGGCACGCCGCCACCCCCGAGGCGCGAAGGGCCGACACCGTCGCCGACGACCTCCACCAGCTCGCCGACTGGGCCGCTGAGCGGACCTGAGCGCGCGTTCCGGTGCGCGGCGTCGGACATCTCACGTCGCACAGGTGTCCGAAGCGGTCCGGCGTGTCGTCCGTTTGATCTACCTTCGCCTGGGTAGCGTGCGATCCTGCGTACGCCTCCGACCACCACCCGCCCCCGAATGGAGGCAGCCCGGCCGATGATCACGTTCGAGGGTGCCAGCAAGCACTACCCCGACGGCACGGTCGCCGTCGCCGACCTGGACCTGACCGTCGAGACCGGGGCGACCACCGTGTTCGTCGGTCCCTCCGGCAGCGGCAAGACCACGTCGCTGCGGATGATCAACCGGATGGTCGAGCCCACCGGAGGGACCATCCGGATCGACGGCGAGGACATCCGGCGCCAGGACCCCGCCGTGCTGCGCAGGTCCATCGGCTACGTCATCCAGCAGGCGGGCCTCTTCCCGCACCGCACCGTCCTGGACAACATCGCCACCGTGCCCCTGCTCCTGGGCTGGCGCAGGGCGAAGGCGCGGGCGCGCGCCGCCGAGCTGATGGAACTCGTCGGCCTCGAACCGGCCCAGGCACGCCGCTACCCGCACCAGCTCTCCGGCGGGCAGCAGCAGCGTGTGGGCGTCGCCCGAGCCCTGGCGGCCGATCCGCCGATCCTGCTCATGGACGAGCCGTTCAGCGCCGTCGACCCCGTCGTGCGGACCACCCTCCAGGACGAGCTCCTGCGCCTCCAGCAGGAGCTGCACAAGACCATCGTGTTCGTCACGCACGACATCGACGAGGCCGTCCGGCTGGGCGACCGCATCGCCGTCTTCCGGCCGGGAGGCGTGCTCGCGCAGTACGCCGCCCCCGAACGCCTGCTCGCCGAGCCCGCCGACGCGTTCGTCGAGTCCTTCATCGGCTACGACCGGGGTGTGCGCCGCCTGTCCTTCTTCCCCGCGCGCGACCTGTCCCCGCACGAGGACACCGTGTTCGACGACCAGACCCGGGCCGAGGACGCGCGCGACATCGCCGAGGGCCACGGCAGCCCGTGGGTGCTGGTGGTCAGCGCCGAGCGCATCCCCCTGGGCTGGGTCGGCACCGACCAACTCTCCCGGGTGCCCGCCGGGGTCCCGCTCGGCGACCTCGATCTGGCGCCCTACGGCCACACCTTCAACATCGGCACCGACTCGCTGCGAGCCGCCCTGGACGCGGCGGTGCTCTCCCCGGCGGGCAGGGCGGTCGGTGTGGACGAGGACGGACGCGTGGTCGGGGTGGTCTCGCAGGACGACCTGGGCACGGCGATCTGGTCGGTGACCGAGTGAGCGCGGCCGAGGCGGCGCACGCGGGGGCCGCCGCCTGGGACTGGGTCACGGGCGTCGCCCAGTGGGGCGTCGACAACTGGAGCCGACCGGGTGAACCCGACCGCGGTATCCGACCGAGGCTGGTCCAGCACATGCGGTTGTCGTACGTGTCGATCGGTATCGGGCTGGCGCTGGCCCTGCCCCTGGGGCTGGCGTGCGCGCGGTGGAGGCGGCTCTATCCGCCGGTGCTGACCGGTGTGAACGTGCTGTACGCGGTGCCCTCGATCGCGCTGTTCTTCCTCATGCTGCCCTACACCGGGTTCAGTGAGTGGACGGCGATCGTCCCGCTGGCGCTGTACACCCTGGTCATCCTGCTGCCCAACGTCGTGGACGGGTTGCGGCAGGTACCCGACCACGTGCGTCAGGCGGCGGTCGCGATGGGCTTCGGGCCGTTGCGCCGACTGGTGGCCGTGGAGTTGCCGGTGGCGGTCCCGGTGATCATCGCCGGGCTACGGGTGGCCTCCGTGGCCACCATCAGCATGGTCAGCGTCGCCTCCCTCGTCGGGTTGGGAGGACTGGGCCAGCTGATCCTCACGGAAGGGTTCCGGCGCCAGTTCGACGCGCCCATCGTCACCGGCATCCTGCTCACCGTCGCGCTGGCGCTGGTGACCGACGCCGTACTCGTTCTGGCTCAGCGTCGGCTCACACCGTGGGCCCACCGTGACCGGGCCCGGACCAGGCGTGTCCGGGCGGCCTCCGCGCAGGCGGGGAAGAGGTAGCCGTGGACATCCTGATCGATCTGTACCAGTGGTTCGCCGACCCCGCGCAGTGGTCCGGAGCCTCCGGGATCCCGGCCCGGCTGGTCGAGCACGTGTACTACTCGGCACTCGCGCTGGTGCTGTCGAGCGCTGTCGCTGTGCCGCTGGGCCTGCTCACCGGGCACACCGGCGTGGGCGGGTTCGCCACGACCAGCCTCGCCAACTTCGCCCGCGCCCTGCCGACCATCGGGGTGCTCTTCCTCGTCGTGCTGTTCGCGGGCATCGGCCTGGTTCCGGTGGTGTGCGCCCTGGTCGCGCTGGCCGTACCGCCGATCCTCGTCAACACCCACGAGGGGGTGCGCGGGGTCGAGCCGCGGTTGAGGGACGCCGCCCAGGGGATGGGCATGCGCGGCCGCGAGGTGCTCATGCGGCTCGAACTCCCGGTGGCCACGCCTCTCATCCTCATCGGTATGCGCACCGCCGCGGTACAGGTCGTGGCGACCGCGACCATCGCCGCGTACGTCGGTGTGGGCGGCCTGGGGCGGTACATCGTGGACGGACAGGCCCGCCAGGACCTGACGATGATGCTGGGTGGTTCCGTGCTCGTGGTGGCGCTGGCCGTGGCCACCACGCTCCTGTTCGCCGGGTTGCGGAGGTTGCTCGTCGCACCCGGACTGCGCGCCGAGACGGCGTCGGCGCGCTGAGGCGCGCACACCGTGAGAGAGAAGGTTGGGACATGCGGAACAGAATCGCCCTCGCCGGGCTCCCGTTGGCGCTGCTGCTGAGCGCGTGCGGTGGGAGCGACCCCTACGAGGAGGGCGGCTCCGGCGAGGAGGGCGCCGGCGGCGACGGCTCCGTCGTGGTCGGGTCGGCCGACTTCCCCGAGAGCCAGCTGCTGGCGGAGATCTACGGGCGGGCGATGGAGGCCGCCGGGGTCGACGTCGACTACCAGATGGGCATCGGCAGCCGAGAGGTGTACTACTCGCAGATCGAGTCCGGCAACCTGGCGGTCTTCCCCGAGTACAACGGGGCCATCCTGGCCTACCTCGACGAGGACGCCCCCAGCGGCACCAGCGAGGAGACCAACGCGCTGCTGGCGGAGGCGCTGCCGGAGGGGCTGGAGATCCTGGACTCCTCGGCCGCGGAGAACAAGGACTCGGTGACGGTCACCCGGGAGACCGCCGACGAGTATGACCTGGCCAGCCTGGCCGATCTCGCCGAGGTCTCCGGGGAGCTGACGCTGGGCGGGCCGCCGGAGTTCGAGACGCGGCAGCAGGGCGTGGTCGGCCTGGAGGAGGTCTACGGGATCGAGTTCGGCTCCTTCCGCTCGCTCGACGTGGCCCTGCTGACCCAGGCGCTCCTCGACGGTGACGTGCAGGCCGCGAACCTGTTCACCACCGACCCCCAGATCGCCGCGAACGGTTTCGTGGTGCTGGAGGACCCGGAGAACCTGTTCGGCGCGCAGAACGTCACCCCGTTGGTCAACTCCGAGCAGGTGGGGCCGCAGGCGCGTGAGGCGCTCGACGCGGTGTCCGCCGCGCTGACCACCGAGTCGCTCACCGAGCTCAACGAGCGCGTGATCGTCGACAACGAGAACGCGGCGGACGTCGCCGAGGAGTGGCTGTCCCAGGAGGGCCTGGCCTAGCTTTCTTCGGGCCTGCCGCCTCGCTCGGAGTGAGGCGTTCCCGAGGACGGGACGGGCCGCACACGATGATCCGTGTGCGGCCCTCCTGCGTTCCGGGGGCGGTGGTGGCTACAGGCCCTCGCCGTGGACGGAGCCGGGGGTGCCGCCGGTGGTGGCGTAGGCGCCGGTCGCGCCCTTGTCCTGCCACTCGTCGAAGGACAGCTGCCAGTAGCCCCAGCCGTTGTACCACTCCACCTCGCGGTCGGTGCCGGTGGTCTCCAGGACGTCGCCCAGCGCGGTGTTCTCGTACAGCCAGCGGGCGTCCTCCATACGCAGGTTGGTGCACCCGTTGGAGGTGTTGGCGATGCCGATGTTGGTGTTGTAGGACGCCTCGTGCAGGTACTCGCCCGAGTTCGTGGTGCGGATGCCGTACCTGACCGTGGTGTTGTAGCCGGCCATGTCCTCGGGCATGTCCGTGGTGGAGGAGTCCATGGTCACGGTCTCCTGCCGTTGCATCAGGACGTGGCTGCCGCTGGTCGTGGTGTTGAACCGCACGGTGGCGGCGCCGTTGCTGACCGGGATGACGCGCTCCTGCTCGCCGTCGGTGGTGACGACCAGTTCGTGGTCGGGCACGTGCATCGTCAGGATCCGCTCGGCGCCGATCTCGAACTCGAGGCGGTGGTTCTTGATGCCGTACACGCCGTCGGCGGCCTCCACCCCCGCCAGGTGCATGTCCACGGCGACGCTCTGGTGGGGTTCCCAGTACTCCTCGGGCCGGAAGACCGCCGTCGTGTCGTTGTCCAGCCATCCCCAGGCCCCGGTGACGCCCTGGTCGGATACGACCTCCATGGCGCTCTCCACCTGGGCCTTGTTGGTCACCGGCAGGTCGAAGTTGACCACGATCGGCATGCCCACGCCGACCGTCTGCCCGCTGTTGGGGAAGTTGCTCACCAGCTCCAGGCGCTGCCCGGCGACGGCGGGCGCGGTCGTGAACTCGGCGGTCTCCTCGGTCGTCCCGCCCGATCCGTCCGCCACGGTGGCGGTGACGGTCACCTCCGCGCCGGGGCGCAGAGCCCAGTCGCTGACCCACTCGGTGGCGTCCCCGTTGAGGGACCCCGTCATCGCGTAGAGGTCGCCGTCCCCCGTCTCGTCCCCGTCCGGCGAGCTCGCCTCGTCGACCACCTCCTGCTCCACCCGCACGTCGGTGATGGTGCCGCCCTCGGCGGCCACGCGGACGGGGGTGTTCGGCGCGACCTCCCCGGCCCCCGGGGTGATGCTCAGCTCTACGGACCCCGACGCGTTGTTCTGGGTTTCCGCTTCACTGGTGGTGCAGGCGGTCGCGGCGAGGGCGAGCGCCGTCAACCCGATGCCGAGTCCGCGTACCCCCGCCGCGTGGTTCCTGGCCGCCACGTGTGAACCTCCATGCCATCCGTTGACCATCCAAGAGATGGGATGCGCGGAGACACAAAAGGTTCAAGGATTCATCAAATCCACATACTTCAGCGGGGCGGTCAGGCCAACGAGTGGTAGCGGCCCGACCACCGGGCCAGTGCCGGGCCCGTCCCCCCGACCTCGGGCAGTCCGGTGACGTCGGCGAAGAACACCACGTGGTCGCCGATCGCCACCCGATGGCGGACGGAGCACTCCAGCGCGGCCAGCGCGTCGTCCAGCACCAGGGCACGCGTGCGCTCGCCCCGGTGGTGCGGTTGCCCGGAGACGAGCAGTCGCGCGCTGGGGCGGCCCTCAGCCGAGAACCGGCCGGCCAGGGCGCGCTGTCCGGCGCCCAGCACGTTCACCGCGAACGCACCGACCTCCTCGATCACCTCGGCCATGTACCCGTCCGCGTGCACACTCACCGACACGATCGGCGGGTCCGCGGACACCGACCCGAAGGCACTGACCGTCGCACCGACGTCGTCGCGGCCGTCAGCGACGGTCACCACGGTCACACCGGTCGGCACCAGCGCCATCGCGTCGAGGAACGGGCCCGTCAACGGATCTCCCAACCGTCGGCCATCGACAGCGGACCGCCCACGGGCAGTCCCATCGCCAGGGCGGCGTTCTCCAGCGCCCCCCACGGGCTGAGCGTGGACTGCGGCTGGGCGGAGGCCAGGTCCTCACTGGACTCGTGCGGACGGAACCGGTCGAGCGGGTGCGTGCGGGGGAAGGTCCGCAGCGGCAGCGGTCCCGCCCCGGCCCTCTCCCGGGCCAGGCGCACGGCCGTCGCCAACCCGCCCAGCTCGTCCACCAGCCCGCGCTCGAGGGCGTCCCGGCCGGTCCACACCCGGCCCCGGGCCACCTCGTGCACCTGTTCGCGCGTCATGCCGCGCGCCTGGGCGACCTTGCCGACGAAGTCGTCGTAGATCTCGTCCAGCAGCGCGTTCACGCGCTCCCACTCGGACTCGGTGAACGGGCGGTCGGTGTCGAACATGCCCGCGTGCTCGGCGCTGCTCACGGAATCCGTGGTGACGCCGAACCGCTCCATCAGCGCCCCGAACACCGGCTTGCCGGTGATCACGCCGATCGACCCGGTGATCGTGCCCGGTTGGGCGACGACCGCGTCCGCGCCCAGGGTCACGTAGTAGCCGCCCGACCCGGCGACGTCGCCCATGGCGGCCACCACGGGGATTCCGGCCTTGCCGGTCAGTTCGCTCTCGCGGCGGATCGCGTCGGAGGCGGTCGGGGAGCCGCCGCGGCTGTCCACCC
>NZ_ANBC01000849.1:0-9480 GCF_000341125.1 Nocardiopsis lucentensis DSM 44048
ACGGTGTCCGAGCCCATGATCGTGCCCCCGCCCAGCGGGGAGCGGCGGGACCGGCCCAGAGTGATCGCCCCGTTCGCGGAGATCAGCGCGATGTACCCGGGGCCCTCGCCCACCGTGGGCCTCGGTACGGGCGTGTGCTTGCGGTGGTAGCGGGCGACGTAGAGCAGTTCGGGCTCGTCCTTGCCCGGGTGCTCCTCGCGCACCTGGCCCAGGAGGTCCTCGTACACCTCGTCGCGGTAGGCCAGCGCGTCGACCAGACCGGTGTCGAGCGCCTCCTTGGGCATGAACGGACCGCCCGAGACGAGCTCGCGTACCTTGTCCTCGGTCAGCCCGCGCGCCTCGGCGACGGCTTCGACGATCTGGTCGCTGAGGGAGGTGACGATCCGGTCGGTGGCCTCGCGGTGGGCGTCGGTGAAGCCGGTCTCGGTGACCCCGTTGAGGGCGTTCTTGTACTCGTGGCGTTTGCCGACCTCGTACCGGACGTCGAGCTTGTCGATGGCGCCCTTGACGAAGGTGCTGCGCATGATCAGGCCGGTGAGCCCCAGGACCCCGGTCGGGGACATCACCACGCGGGAGAACGCGCACGCGAGGTAGTAGGGGAGGTTGCCCGAGCCCAGCTCACCGAAGGAGTCGGCCCAGGCGATCGCGGTCTTGCCCGAGGCCCGGAAGTCGGCGACCGAGTCCCGCAGCTCCTGGGTCTTGGCGAACCCGAGCGGGCGGCCGTCGATGCGCACGATCAGGGCCGCCACCTTGGGGTCGCGCGCACCCCGCCGGATGCCCTCGACGACGTCGAGGAAGTGCTGCCGACGGCGGTTCATGAGCTGGCCGATCGGGTCTCCGGGGGCCTCGTCGGCGACCCCCTCGGTCAGGTCCAGCTCCAGCACCAGCGGCCCGTGCGGGCCGGGGCGCAGACGCGGGAGGGACAAGGGCTCCGTGATCTTCGACAGGTCCACCATGAACCCAGACTAATGGCCGGTGAGCGGACTTCCCCCGTGCCGCCGCGCGGACCGCGCCCCCTGGCCGCGGGGGCCTGGGGAGTGCGCGGGCGGTGGGCGGGAGCGCCAGGGCGTGTTCGCCGGATATGCCTTATGGTCATGGGTGTTCTGAGCACGGGACGCACGGCTGAGAGGGACGACGCATGGCGGGCACGAAGGACGGGGCCGTCCACGGTCGACGGTGGCGGACACCCGCCGCGCGCACCGGTGTGGGAGTGGCGGCGGCCGCGACGGCGATGCTGGTGCTCGGCGCCTGTTCCGGCGGCGGTGGCGGTGAGGGCGACCCCGAGATGCGGTTGGGCGACAGCGGTCTCATGGCCGCGGTCGATCCCCCGAGCGCGGGCCCCGAGGGTTTCAGCCCGGTGGACGTCGCGGGGATCGCGATCAACGCGCCGGAGGGGTGGGAGGTCCAGAACGAGGGTGACTCGCTGTGCATGACCCCGCCCGGGCAGGCCGCGTGCGCCTACGGTTCGGTGCGGCTCGTCCCCCGGGCGGCGGCCAACCACCCCCAGGGCTGGCCGAACGAGGGCGAGGCCTTCAAGGACGAGAACGGGTGGGCCGCCAACCCGGACAACTGTCGCAGCCTCAACACGGCTGCCTCGGGCAACATCGGGGTGGAGGGCGCCGCGCTCACCTTCTCCGGCTTCTTCGAGGACCACGCGGACGGTCTGGTCTCCCACCAGTCCGTGTGGGAGGTGCGGTGCGTCAACGGTGAGAACTTCGAGGTGCGTATGTGGTTCCTGCCGATCAGCGACGTCCTGCTCTACGTCTGGTCAGCGGACCCCCAGTACGACGAGGTGTACACCGCTGTCGCCGAGTCCATGGACACCACCGGCTACCAGGACTGAGTCCGGCCGGCCCCGCCGCTTCCACCTCCGTATGCGGCCGATCACGCGATGGGTGTCCGGAAGCCCTCCAGAGGCCGTAGGGTCGTAGTCGTCAAGTGACGATGACAGTTCGGCTACGGCGCGAATCGGGGTGCAGCACTGGTGACGACCAATGAAGCGGCGGGACGTGTGGGTCAGTACACGCTCGACAACGGATTGCGTTTGGTGACCGCACCGGCGTCCACCGGGCGGGTCGCCGCCGTCAACCTCTGGTACGGGGTCGGCTCCCGCCACGAGGTGCCTGGGCGCACCGGGTTCGCGCACCTGTTCGAGCACCTGATGTTCCAGGGCAGCGGCAACGTCGTCAAGGGTGAGCACTTCGAGGTGGTCGAGCGGCTCGGCGGCGACATCAACGCCTCCACCTCCACCGACCGCACGAACTACTACGAGACGGTCCCCGAGCACGCGCTCGACCTCATCCTGTGGCTGGAGGCCGACCGCCTGTCGACCCTGCGCGACGGGATGACCCAGGAGGTCCTGGACAACCAGCGCGACGTCGTCAAGAACGAGCGGCGCCAGCGTTACGACAACCAGCCCTACGGAACGGCCCTGGAGCGCATCCTGCGCCTGGCCTACCCCGAGGGGCACCCGTACCACCATCCGACCATCGGTTCCATGGCGGACCTGGACGCGGCCGACCTCGACTACGTCAAGTCCTTCCACAAGGCGCACTACGGTCCGGACAACTGCGTCCTGACCGTCGTCAGCGACCTGGACCCCGAGGACGTCCTGGCCCGCGTCGAGCGGTTCTTCGGCCCCATCCCCGCCCGTGACACCCGTCCCGAGGCGCCCGACGCCGCCCTGCCCGCGCCGCTGGGCGGCCCGGTCCGCGACGCGGTGACCGAGACCGTGCCCGCCGCCGGTGTGTTCGCCGGGTTCCGCGTCGCCCCCTACGGCACGCGCGACTTCGACGTCATGCACCTGGCCTCGGCCGTGCTCGGCCAGGGCCAGGGCAGCCGTCTGTACCGCGCCCTGGTGGTCGACCGGCCCATCGCCGCCGACGACGGCGGGGCGGCCGCCGACATCCTGTCGTTCCGCTACACCGACAGCCTCCTGCTGGTGAACATGCTCGCCCGCGAGGGTGTCAGCGGCGACGAGCTGGAGACCGCGATGCGTGAGGAGATCGCCAAGCTCGCCACCGGCATCACCGAGGAGGAGCTCGACCGCGCCCGCGCCGTCCTGGAGCGCGACCACCTCCAGTCGATCTCCAGCCCGGCGGGCCTGGCCGACGCCATCGGCAGCGCCACACAACTGCTCGGCGACCCCGAGCTGGTCTTCACCTGGCCCGAGCGTTGGGTCGACATCACCGCGGAGGAGGTGCGGTCGGCCGTCGAGCGCCTGCTGGTGGACGACAACCTGCTCGTGGTCCGTTTCGACCCCCAGGCGGCCGAGACGTCCCCGGAGCCCGAGCCCGCCGTCTCCTAGTCACAGGCCCTGTCACCGCAAGCCGCAGAAAGAGCCGCAGAGCATGCCGAACACCCGTCCGGACCTCGGTGCCCCAGCGTCCTACTCGTTTCCCAAGCCCCAGCGGATCAGCGTCGGGGGCGGCACGGTCGTCGCCGTCGACGTGCCCGGCCAGCAGCTGGCCTCCCTCCGCCTCGTCCACCCGCACGGTGGCGCCGCCGAACCGCTCGACGCCATGGGCGTCAGCGCCCTCACCAGCGAGGTCCTGGAGGACGGCCCCGACGGCAACAGTTCCCTCGCCCCGGCCCTGGAGCGCCACGGCGCCGAGTGGGTTTCCCGGGTCACCTGGGACGCCTTCATCACCGGCCTCGACGTCCCGGTGAACCGCCTGGGCGAGGCGGTGCGCCTGTTCTCCGACGCCGTGCGCCGTCCCGCGCTGGCCGCCGACGACGTCGTCCGCCGCCGCGACCAGCTCCTGGAGCGGTTCTGGCTGGAGTGCGCGTCCGCGTCCACGCTGGCCATGCGCAGCCTGGGCGGACAGCTGTTCACCGGGCGCTACGCCACACCGCTGGCGGGCGGCCCCGTCCGTCTCGCCGACGTCACGCCCGAGACGGTCGCGCGCTTCCACAACGACTTCGTCGCCTCCGTCGCGGGAACCCTCGTGGTCGTCGGCGACCTGACCGGCGTGGACCTGGAGGCCCTGGGCAAGACCGTGTTCGGGGACGTCGCCTCCCTGCCGGAGCCGGAGTTCACCGCCCCCGCCCCGCCGCCCGGGGAGCTGCCCCGCCTGCTCATCGTGGACCGGCCCGGATCGGTGCAGTCGGCCCTGGTCATCGCGCACCGGTCCCCGTCGCGCTCCCAGGTGGACCTGCCCCGCGCCGAAGGCATCGGCGAGGTGCTCGGCGGGATGTTCACCTCCCGCCTCAACATGGAGTTGCGCGAGCGTCTGGGCTACACCTACGGCGCCGGCGCGCGGTTCGACCTGCGCCGCGACAGCGGGGTCTTCTTCGCGTCCACGCAGGTGGAGGCGGACACCACCGCGCACTCGATCACCTCGTCCCTGGAGCAGTTCGCCAAGCTCCGCGAGTCCGGGGTCACCGAGGAGGAGCTGTCCGCGGTCCGCGAGTCCAACATCGTGGGCCTGCCGGTGAGCTACTCGACCGCGCGTGCCATCGCGGGCGCGCTCGTGGACATCGTCGTGCACGACCTGCCCGACGACTACGTCGACCGCAACCGGGCCGGGTACGAGCGGCTCACCCGGTCCGACCTGGACTCCGCGGCCCTGGAGTACCTGCACCCGGAGGAGGCGGTCGTGGTCGTGGTCGGCGACGCCGAGCGCCTGCGCCAGCCCCTCACCGACATCGCCGTGGGTCCGGTCCAGGTGCGCACTCCCGAGTCGCTCTGGTCCTGACGCCGTGCGCGGGCGCGGTACCCGTCCGGACACGGGCGCCGCGCCCGTCCTCGCCCCCGGCCCCGGGCAAGGAACGGTCAAGGAGAGGTAGGTCACCGCATGTGTGCCCGCCTATCGGACATAACGAAAACGAACCTATGTATCAGTGTTCCGGCAACGACCAGCATGGACCCCGGGTGCGCCTGATATAACGAGTGATCCGTGCACCTACGTGGTGACAGCGACCGCAATGCTCCGCAGGAGGCCGCCATGACCGGTGAATGGACCCGTGGATAACCTTGTCCTCCCTAGACAACCCCCACACCCAGCGGCCCGAGGCGTCGCCCGACGCGGCGTGCCCGGAGGATGCCAGCATGGCCGAAGCCGAACCTGAGGGACGGCTGCTCAAAGGGCGCTACCAACTGACCTCGGAGATCGCCAGGGGCGGCGTGGGCACCGTGTGGCGCGCCACCGACCTCGTCATCGACCGAGAGGTCGCCGTCAAGGAGCTGCGGCTGGCCGCCNGTTGCAGCGGACCACGCGTGAGGCCCGCGTCGCCGGGCGCCTGACCCACCCCAGCCTGGTCACGGTCCTGGACGTCGTGGACGAGGACGACCGCCCGTGGATCGTCATGGAGTTGGTGGAGGCCTCCACCCTGGAGGCGATCATCCAGGTGGGCGGCCCGCTGCCCTATCAGCGTGTGGCCGAGATCGGGCTCCAGCTGATCGACGCCCTGAAGGTGGCGCACGCCGAGGGCATCGTCCACCGTGACGTCAAACCCGACAACGTGATGATCAGCGAGTCGGGGCGCGTGGTGCTGACCGACTTCGGCCTGGCCGCGTGGAACGGGGAGTCGGCGCTCAGCGCCTCCGGGCGCATCATCGGCTCGCCCGCCTACATCCCGCCGGAGCGGGCCAAGGCTGGTCCGGTGGGGCCGGAGTCGGACCTGTGGTCCCTGGGCGCGACCCTGTACGCGGCGGCCGAGGGGCATCCGCCCTACGACCGCAAGGGCTACATCAAGATCCTGCGGGGCGAGCAGCTGGACGAGCCCGCGGAAGCGGCCAACGCCGGCCCGCTGGCCCCGGTGCTGGCCGGACTGTTGCGCGTCGAGCCCAGCGAACGGCTCACCGCGGAGAACGCCACCAAGATGCTGCGGATCGCCGCGCTGGCCCCGTGGGCGCCCGAGACCAGTCCCGAGCGCGCCGCCGACGGTCCCGCGATACCCGCGGAACCGCGTCCCGGTGGCGAGGAGCTCCCGGACCCCCACTCATCGGCCCGTGAGCAGGCCCGTGAGCACTTCCGGGCGGGGGCGCACGTGCTGGCCGAGTCCATCAACGAGCGGCTGCGCCACAGTCCCGAGGCGATGAACTCGATCATGACCTCGATCCGCGACTCCACGGACACGCTCGGCCTGACCAGTTCCGGCAAGCACGCCGAGAGCAGCCGTCTGCCGGTGGTGATCGCCGTCGTACTGGGGATCGTGGTGCTGCTGGCCGTCGTGCTGTGGGCGCTCCTGGGCCGGTAGCGCGGCGGCGGGCCCAAAACGAGCACGGCCCCGAGGACGGTTGTTCCCGTCCACGGGGCCGCCGCGAACCTCAGTGGGGCCGGCGGGATTCGAACCCGCACTGTACAGCACCTAAAGCTGCCGTCTCCTGCCAGTTGGACTACGGCCCCGTCGGGACAACTGTACCGGTGCCCGGAGGGGGTGCTGCGCCCGGCCCGAGGGGGACCGGGCACCGCCGGTGCGGGGCCTCAGACGCCGAGTTCGCGCTTGACGCGGTCGACGTGGCCGGTGGCCTTCACATTGTAGAAAGCCTTGGCGACCTTGCCGTCGGCGCCGACGACGATCGTGGAGCGGATCACGCCCTGCACGAGGCGGCCGTAGTTCTTCTTCTCCCCGTAGGCGCCGTAGGCGCGCAGGGTGTCCTTGTCGGGGTCGCCGAGCAGGGGGAAGGTGAGTCCCTCCTTGTCCCGGAACTTGGCGAGCTTGTCCGTGGTGTCCGGGGAGATGCCCAGCACCGTGAACCCGGCGGAGTCGAAGTCGCGGAGGTTGTCCCGGAAGTCGCAGGACTCCGTGGTGCAGCCGGGCGTCATGGCGGCGGGGTAGAAGTACAGAACGGCGCTTTTGCCGGTGGAGGTCAGAACCTCGCTGAGCGTGACGGGCTTGCCGTCGGCGTCGGTGAGGGTGAAGTCGGGGGCCTGGTCGCCGGGTTCCAGACGGATCGGGTCGCTCACGTGGTGTTCCAATCTGTGGCTGGCGGGGCGGTGCGCCCCGTTGTCCTTCGTCCTCACACTACGGCCCCGGGACGCGGGCCGCCGCTTCGGAGGCCGGGGCCGCCGGCTCGGGCGTCGTTCGGTTGCGATTGCGGTTCGGTTCCTCCGCGACGGCGGTGATCGGCGGTTTCATCGCCTATCGTTGACCGAACTCAGGATTTCGGTCCGGTCCGTCGCGACCCGGACCTGTACGTACACTCGGGCGACACGCCCGCTCCGGTAAGGCGGCCTCGAAGCCCCACGGGACCGGAACAGACCCGCTTCGCGTTTGGGAGTCATTGCCGACGATGCCTGGATTCACACTCGACGAGGTCAGGACGCGGACCCTCAAGCAGCGCGACTCCTGGTGGACGGTCCACCTCATGGACCCGATGGCGATCCGGCTCGTGCGCCTGTTGGCGAACCGGACGTCGGTCACGCCCAACCAGCTGACGGTGCTCGCGCTCTTCCTGGGGCTGGGCGCGGCGGTGTGTTTCGCGCTGGGCTACCGGGAGGCGCTCGCCCTGGGCGCACTGCTGTACTTCCTGTGCTTCCTGGTGGACTGCACGGACGGTAAGCTCGCCCGGCTCACCGACACCGAGTCGCTGTTCGGATCGTGGATGGACTACGTCTCCGACCGGTTCCGCGTGCTGGTGTGCGCCGTCGCCCTCATGGGCGGCCAGTACGTCGTGGCGACGGAGAACA
Organism: Nocardiopsis lucentensis DSM 44048; assembly: GCF_000341125.1. Lineage (GTDB taxonomy): Bacteria > Actinomycetota > Actinomycetes > Streptosporangiales > Streptosporangiaceae > Nocardiopsis > Nocardiopsis lucentensis. Next base: position 7,635 of record NZ_ANBC01000849.1, read on the forward strand.
ACCCGGACTCCGCGCCCGTGGTGTTCGTGTGGCTGGCCCTGGCCGTGGTCTTCCTGGACATGTTGCGGTACCTGAACGCTCTCCAGGTGTACAAGCTGCGCCGTGAGATGCGCTCCCACCTGGCGGGGGCCCTGGAGCGGGCGCGCGCCACGCTGTCGATGCTGGAGCCGGAGGAGGACGACGGCTCGGAGCTCACCGGTGAGCGGCGCGGCGGCGCGATGAGCGACGGCGGTGAGCAGGCGGTCCTGCGGCACGGGATCGACGTCCTGGAACAGATCCTGCGCAGCCAGAACGAGCGGGAGACGCGCAACCACCGGACGGCGGGCAAGCAGCCCGACATGACCCTGCCCAAGGTGGACCTGCACCAGGAGTTCCGGACACGGTTCCCCTGGTACACGAGGTTCTGGGGGGCGTTGAACGACCGCCGGGTGCGCACCCACCTGTTCAGCGGCATCGAGTTCCAGATCGCGGTGTTCGTGATCGCCCCGGTGGCCGTCGCGGTGACCGCGATGCCCGCGGTCATCGGTTGGATCGCCGCGGTGGCGGGCGTTTTGCTGCTCGCGTTCGAGATCGCCATCATCTATAAACTGTGGTTGTCCACGCGGGACTTCTTCCGCGTGGTCGACGGAATCGATGGCGCGCTGAGATTCTCCGGTCCGTCCGACGGCGCGGAGGAAGAGAGCCGGGAGACCGGCTCGGACACGGACTCCCATTCGACCCTGCGCTGATGGAGGAAGGCAACCCAATGACGGGACGCGACACCGAGCCGCGCCAGACCCCGGCCGACATCGAGGCCGAGATCAACCGCGAACAACGGCGGTTGGCCGAGACCCTGGACCAGTTGTCCGAACAGGCCCGCCCGTCCAACATCGCGCGCAGGCAGATCAGTCGGGTCCGTGAGCACGGCGCCCGGATCGCCGACGAGGCCCGGGCGCTGGTGGCGGGGGGCGGCGCGGTGCGGGTGGAGAGCCACCTCGTGGAGCCGGAGGAGGGCAGCATCCTCCTTCGGGGTGACGAGGAGGTCGTGACCACCTACCAGGCGCGGCGCAAGCTTCCCCCTGAGGCGCTGATCCTGGCCGCGGGCGTGGGCACGGTCATCGCCGTGGGCGTGGTGGCTTGGGCGGTCCGCCGGAGTAAGTAGGCGTAGACGTTCTCTCGGGGCGGTCACCCGAGGGGGTTCGACGTTCGGGCGCCGGCAGGGTGCTGATGGACGGGGCCGCGCCGTAGGCGTCCGTGGAGGGCGACGAAGAGGGAGAAGCCGCGCCGGAGGCGTCCGTTGAGGGTGGTGGAGGGCGACGGGCGGGCCGAAGCGAAGCGGCGGGCCCAGAACGAACACGGCCCGGACGACACCGTCCGGGCCCGACGTGTGCGCGGGGTTCGGTCAGAGGAAGGTGCGGCCCTCGCCCCGGTAGGTGGGGGCGTCGCCCAGGTACTCGCCAGTGTCGCCGTCGACGAGGTGCAGGGCGGCGAAGCGCTCGCACATCTCGCCCGCCTTGGCGTGGCGCATCCACACGCGGTCGCCGACCTCCAGGTCGTGCGCGGCCGCGCCCAGAAGTGGGGTCTGTACCTCGCCGGCGCCCTCGTTGGCGGTGTAGGAGAGCCCCTCGGGCAGGTACGGCACGGGTGCGCGGTGCTGGTCGGCCGGGCCCGACGCGGGGTAGCCGCCGCCCAGGACGGTGGCCACGCCGGGGGAGGGGCGGCGGACGACGGGCAGCGCGAACAGGGCTGCGGGACGGCCGTCGAAGGCGCGGAAGTGGTCGAACAGGTGGGGATGGTAGAACCCTGAGCCGGCGGCGAGCTCGGTGACCGCTCGTTCCCGGCCGGTGGTGTGCAGGCTGCCGGTGCC
>NZ_ANBC01000849.1:9485-21155 GCF_000341125.1 Nocardiopsis lucentensis DSM 44048
GACCGCACGGACGATGGCGGCCCGGCGTCGGGCGAGTTCGACCGCGGAGCGCCGCTGGACGGTGCGCAGCAGGCGGCCGAGGAGGGGTTTGCCGGGAGGGGCGTCGCCGACCCCGGCGATCTGACCCTCGTAGGCCATGACGCCGTCCAGGAGGAGTTCGGGGCGGCGGACGACGGCGCGGGCGAGGGCGGCGGCCTGAGCGGGGGTACGGACGGGGGAGCGGTAGGTGCCCACGCGCAGTCCGGGGCCGAGCGGCTGCCAACTGGTGTCGATGTCCAGGCACACGCGGATGGGGGGTGCGTCGGGGCCGCGTTCGTCGGCGGCTCGGGCGACCGCGGTGCTGATGAGGTCCAGGTGGGCGGTGGAGTCCACCATGAGGGTGATGCCGCGGGACGCCGAGGGGGTGCGCGCGAGCTGGACGAGGGCGTCCTGGTCGGCGGTGGGGTAGGCGACGAGGATGTCGTCGCTGATCGGGCCTTGTTCCTCGTCGGTCGCCAGCCAGAGTGCCTCGGGGAGGGTGAAGGCCATGACCCCCGCGTAGCCGGGCAGCTCCAGGGCCGCGCGCATCAGGTGGCGGCAGCGGAGGGACTTGCTGACGACGCGGATGGGGCGGCCGTGGGCACGTCGGGTGAGAGCGGTCGCGTTGGCGCGGAAGGCGGCCAGGTCGACGACGGCGAAGGGGGCCTGGAGGTCGCGTGTGGCCGCCTCGTACTTCTCGCGCGGGTTTGTCATGTTTTGAGGATGCCAGAACATGAATAGATTTCATATTCCTTGGAGTGGCCGTTCCCGGACGCGTGTGTGGCGGCCACGACCCGGCCGAACCCGCGCGCGGCTCGACAGGTGCCGATATCCTGGAGCATCCTGGCTGATCAGCCGGTGTCCGATCCCTGGAGTGGTTTTTTCCATGAGTGAGCGCGAGTACGTCCTGACCCTTTCGTGTCCCGACAGCAGGGGCATCGTCGCTGCGGTGGCCAACCTGCTGTCCGACCACGGTTGCAACATCACCGAGAGTCAGCAGTACGGTGACCACTACACGGGACGCTTCTTCCTGCGGATGCAGTTCGTGGCCGAGAGTGGAACGGACGGCGCGGCGGTCGGCGAGGACGCTCTGCGGGGCGCGTTCGCGGCGCTGGCCGGCGACTTCGGCGACGGGGGCGGTGACCCCGTGGTGGAGTGGAGCCTCCAGGCCCGCGACATCCGCCCGCGCATGATCGTCATGGTCTCCAAGTTCGGGCACTGCCTCAACGACCTGCTCTACCGCCAGCGCAGCGGGCTGTTGGACGTCGACATCGCCGCAGTGGTGTCCAACCACCCCGACCTGGAGTTCCTCGCCGACTCCTACGGCGTGGACTTCCACCACCTGCCGGTGACCCCGGCGACCAAGGGGGAGCAGGAGGCGCGGCTCCTGGAGCTGGTCGACTCCTACGACGTGGACCTCATCGTCCTGGCCCGCTACATGCAGGTGCTCAGCGAGCAGCTGTGCACCAAGATGTCCGGCCGGATCATCAACATCCACCACTCCTTCCTGCCGAGTTTCAAGGGCGCGCGCCCCTACCACCAGGCACACCGGCGCGGGGTGAAGCTGATCGGCGCCACGGCCCACTACGTGACCGCCGACCTCGACGAGGGGCCGATCATCGAGCAGGAGGTGTCCAGGGTCGACCACACCCACAGCCCGGAGCAGCTCACCGCGATCGGCCGGGACCTGGAGTCGGTCGCGCTGGCGCGTGCGGTCAACTGGCACGCCCAGCGCCGTGTCCTGCTGAACGGGGACAAGACGGTCATCTTCGACTGACGCGTGTGCGGTTCTCCCGGGGCGGCACGCCGGGTCGGAGCCGTTTTCGGACGCATAGGGGGGCGCCTTCGGGCGCCCTCTCGTTTTCCCGTCCACAAGGTTCGCGGCGCGGTTTTGGGGCAAGGATGGTATTGCCGTTACCTTTCTGACCTGGGAAATCTTACTCACTGTATCTTGTCGACCACGAACAGTGCGTATATGGTGTGTTGAGGTAGATTCCCGTCGGTACACAGGTCGGAAACGGTGACCGGGTTTCGGTCCGCTACTCCTGGGGTGCTTCGCCCGAGGGGGAGGACAGAAATGGGTGACCAGCGTGTCAGGGAGGTGGCCCCAGGCCACCGACCTCCGACACCGGCCGCGGCCACGGGTCTGGTGCACACTGCTTAGGGGGACCGGTGTCGGATACCAGGAGCGAGGCAAGGGTGCCCGGGGCCCGCGACGCGGCCCAGGGCGAGCGCGGCGCCGGCGGCGCCGGACACACGCACATCGCCGACGGCGTGGTCGCGAAGATCGCCGGGATGGCCGCGCGGGAGATCGGTGGCGTCCACGCCATGGGCGGAGGCGCGGCGCGCGCGGTCGGAGCCGTGCGCGACGCGGTGACCCGAAGCGGTGACGGCGGGTCGGTGACCCGAGGGGTCTCGGTCGAGGTGGGGGAGCGCCAGGCCGCCGTCGACATCGACCTCGTCGTCGAGTACGGCGTGGCCATCCAGGACCTGGCCGCCGCGGTGCGCCGTAACGTCACGGCCGCCGTGGAGAGGATGACCGGGTTGGAGATCACCGAGATCAACATCAGGGTCGACGACATCCACCTGCCCGACGACGGTGATGACGCAGGCGCCGAGCAGGGCGGGGGCGGCGGCGCGCCCCGGGTCCAGTAGCGGTGGGCGAGGGCGACGAACCGGCGGAGACCGCCGCGCGCCTGGCCGAGGCCGCGCTCTGCTTCCCGGACGTGGTGGGGCTGTCCGCGGGAGCGTTCGGGACGATCAGCACTCCGGCGCGCGGCGGATTCGTCCACGGCGTCGCGGTCCGGTCGGGGGCGGTCGAGGTCGGGCTCGTCGTGCGGTTCGGGAGGCCGATCCCGGGGGTCGTCACCGAGGTACGGGACGGGTTGGGGCCGCTCTCCGGAGGACGCGCCGTCCACGTGTTCGTGGAGGACGTGGTGGCAGGGCTCGGAGGGGACGCGCCGTCCGGTGGCTGAGGTCGCCGCGGGCGCTGGAGGCGGTTGGACACGAGAGGGGGAGGCCATGTGGCCGATCGTGGGGTTGGCGTTCGGGACGGTGCTGGGTCTGGCCGGGGCGTTCGGCGGGTTCGCGGCCTTCGGTCTGGTGCTGGGCCTGGGGATCGCCGGGTTCGTCGCGGGGCGGGCGGTGGAGGGCGAGATCGACCTCGCCCAGGTGTTCACGCGGCGCTCGGCCTAGGGGCGCGTGTGGAACGGTGGCGCGACGGGCGACTGACGGTCCCGCGGCAGCGGAGCTGGCCGGGGCCGGAGGGCGTCGTCGGCCGAGACCCCGGAGGGCGGACGGGCATCCCGCCGCGTGTGGTCGAGCGGGTCGCGTTGCAGGCGATCCGGGAGGTTCCCGGGGCCGAGCCCGCCCGGTCACGTGTGGCCAGGGCCCGGATGGGCGGCGGCGTCGTGCGGTTGCGGCTGCGGATCGTGGTGCGCTACCGGGATCCGGTGGGCCGGGTCGCCGGACGGGTGCGCTCGCACGTCAGGGAGCGGGTCGAGTGGGCCACGGGAGGACGGGTCCACCACGTCGACATCGAGATCACGGAGTTGGTGCGCTGACATGACCACCGTGGAAGAGGCCCTGGGCCGTCCCGACCAGGGAGTCGACCGGCGGGCGAAACGCGTGGCGGTCCACACGTTCCGTCCTCGCAGGTCCTGGCCCGCGGTGATGACGGGGGCGGTGATCCTCGTGCTGGCCGTGGTGTCGGCCGCCGAGGTCATCTCGGCCCTGGCGGGCAGCCCGCTGCGGATGATCCCGGTCGGGGCGGCGACGGACTACGCGGAGACCACGACGTGGTCCGAGCCGTCGGTCCAGATCGCCTCGGCGGTGCTCGCCGCGATCGGGCTGGCCCTGATCGTCATCGCGTTGGCCCCCGGCAACGGGCGGTGGACCGCGCTGCGCACCGACGACCCGGCGCTGGTGGTCGGGTTGACCCGCCCGGCCCTGCGCCGGACGGTGTCGTCGGCGGCGCAGGAGGTCAGCGGGGTCGACTCGGTGCACGTGGTGCTGAGAGGGCAGCGGATACGGGTCCACGTGCGCACGGGCACACCCGACTGGGAGGGGCTTCCGGCCGAGGTGACCGCGGCCGTGGAGCGCCGGTTGGAGGAGTTGGCTCCGCTGCGCAGCATGCGGATCGTCACGCACGTGCGCTACGCGGAGGACTGACATGGGTCGGGACATGAACCGCCGGTCGGCCAGGGGCAACCGCGTGGGCCTGCTGGCCGTCGGGTTGCTGTTGATGATCGTCGGTCTGGCGGCGCTGGCCGCGGGCCGGGGCGTCCTCGGGCCGGACCTGGCCGGGGAGGCGATCGCCGGTACGCGGGTCAGGGAGCTGCTCGACCAGCGGTGGGTGCCCTACGCGGCGGTCGCGGTGGCCTTCCTCTCCGGGTTCCTCGCCCTGCGGTGGCTGCTGGTGCAGGGCATGAACGACACGGTCGGCAGGGTGGTGCTCGACCACGGCCCGGGCGGGCGCGTGGAGATGAGCGAGAGCGTGGCGCGCGGCGCCCTCGAACAGGAGGTCGCCGAGTACCCCGGGGTACGTCGGGCGCGGGCCCGGCTGACCGAGTCGAGCGAGGCGCCGCACCTGCGGCTCGCGCTCCTGCTGGAGGAGGACGCGGACGTGACACGGGTGTGGGAGCGGGTGCGCTCGGAGGCGTTGGCGAACCTGGGTGAGGCGCTCGACCTGGAGCGGATCCCCACGGTCATCCGGATGTCGGTGGCCGCCCCGGCGCGGGTTCCGCGCCGCGGCCTGGTGTGAGGCGGGTGCGGACCCCCGATACCGGGACGAAGGCCTCTGGCGGGGCCGTGGCGCCCGTGGGCCTCTCGGGTCATGGTCGACGATCGCTGTGTCCACGACTTCCTGCCCGGTCAGTGCGGGCTCTGCCGCCCCGCGTCCCCGGGGCTGACCGACCGCGTGACGGTCACCGAGGGCGGGACCGTGTTCCACCGGTCCCGAGGGTGCGCGGCGTTGGTCGACGGTCAGCGCAAGGCGGGGCGGATGGGACTTGAGGTGCATGACCCGGAGGTGGTGCCGCTCGAATGGGTGCGGTACGACCGTCAGCCGTGCGAACAGTGCTTCCCCGACCATGCGCTGCAGGATTCCGATCCGGGACCCTCGCGCGGGGGTCGCCGTTCGGCGCGAGCAACGTCGGCGCCGCACAGTTGGCGGAGGCGCGGTCGATCGCCTCGGTCGCGGCGGTGCAGAACCACTTCCACGTGCACCACGACGGCGACGCAGCCCTGCTGCGGCAGTGTGAGGAGCTGGGGATCGCGTACGTGCCGTTCTTCCCCCTGGGCGGTGGACGGGCGCCGATCGACGCGGAACGGGTGGAGCGGGTCGCGGCCAGACACGGCGCGACGGTCGCGCAGACCGCGCTGGCCTGGTTGCTCGCCGCCTCGCCCCGGATCCTGGCCATCCCGGGCACGGGGGTGGCCGACCACCTGGAGGAGAACGTGGCGGCGTCGGGGATCCGCCTCACCGAACGGGACCGCGTCGAACTCACTCCCAGCCGTCGTCGTCCTCCTCCGAACGGACGATGCGCTCCGCCTCCATGACCACCTCGTCCCTGAGCGTTCGCATGTGGTGGTGCTCGTCCTTCATCAGTGCCAGACCGCAGAAGAGCTGGTCGAGCAGCCGGTCTCCCTTGAGCTCGTCGGGGATGCGGCAGGAGCGCCCGGTCAGCTCGACGTCGAACTCCCGGACGGTGGGCTCGCTCTCGCCGCTCTCCGGCCTGGTCCAGCCGTGGACGCTGAACGTCCAGCGGTCCATGCCCCCGGTCCGCAGGACGTAGTACTCGGAGTCGTCGCGGTGGCACTGGAGCGGCAGTCTGACGGCCAGGGTGTGGTGGACGCGTCGCCACGGGGGTTCCGGACGGAAGTGGTGCAGGTCGGAGAACAGTGTCTTGCGCAGTTCCTCGTACGACCTGGCCAGGCGGGTGAGGCCGGTGGTCACCGAGAGCAGGTCCTGCCTGTTGTCGCACCAGTCGATGCTGGAACGTCTGCGCTCCCACTCGGAGAGCACCCACTGATGGAGTTCCCGGTGCAAGGGTTCCGGGAGGGGACGGGCGTCCTCGATGATCTCCACGGCGAACCGGATCCCGTTGTGGAGCCGGGCGTAGCGCTCCCTCAGGTCCATGTGACCACGCCTTCCGTTCCGAGGGTGGGGGCGTTCCCCGTCCGTCTGACGCGGTGCGCGGCCGTGGTTCGGGCGGGTCCGTCAGCACGTCGATGACGTTGACGGCGGGGCCGCCGCGCGAGGCCCCCCGAATGTCGACGAACGACCGTTCGCCGACACCCCGCCGGTGACCGCGAACCCGCGGGTGGACACCGTCGGGAACCCCGTGCCGGAGAACCCTGTGGTCCTTCGGCGACCACCGGGAGCATGACCCGGGCGTTCCGCCGCACCCGACCGGCGTGGGTGCGGCGGAACGCCGGATTCACTCCGGGGTCTCGCCCGCCAGCAGGGCGCGCACCCCCTCGCCGGTGGTCTCCACCAGCTCCTCTCCCACGAACAGCCACCGGGTGATCCCGATCGAGTCCAGGAACGCCAGGTCGTGGCTGGCCACGATCAGCGCGCCCTCATAGGACTCCAGGGCCCCCGTCAACTGCCGGACGCTGGACACGTCCAGGTTGTTGGTGGGCTCGTCCAGCAGCAGCAGCTGTGGCGCGGGGGAGGCCAGCAGCAGGGCCGCCAGCGCCGCCCGGAACCGCTCACCGCCCGACAGGGTCCCGGCGGCCCGGGCTGCCCGCGCCCCCCGGAGCAGGAACCGGGCCAGCTGGGCGCGGATGCGCTGCTCCTCCACGTCCGGTGCCAGGCGCTCGACGTTCTCGGTCACCGTCAGGGCGTCGTCCAGCACGTCCAGCCGCTGGGGCAGGAACCGGGCCGGGACGAACACCCGCGCCGACCCCCGCGCCGGTTCCAGCTCCCCGAGCAGGGTGCGCAGCAGGGTGGTCTTGCCCGCCCCGTTGCGGCCCACCAGGGCGATCCGCTCGGGGCCGCGCACCCACAGGTCCGCGCCCGACAGGGCCCCGTGCACCGGGGTCAGCCCCTCGGCCCTGAGCACCTCGCGACCCGAGGGCACCGCGGTCCCGGGCAGCTCCACCCTGATCTCGGCGTCGCTGCGCACGGCCTCGGCGGCCTCCTCCCGGCGTTCGCGCGCCTCCTGGAGGCGGTCCTCGTGGACGTCCTTGAGCTTGGCCGAGGACTCCTGGGACCAGCGTCTGAGGTTGCCCGCAGCGATCTTGGGGATGCCGCCCTGGGCCTGCACCCTGCGGTTCTGCTTCAGACGGCGGGCCAGTTTGGCACGGGTCTCCTCCAGTTCTCGCTTCTGGCGCCTCATGTCGGCGTCGGCGGCGCGCAGGGCGCGCTCGGCAGCCTCCTGCTGCACCGCCAGCGCCTCCTGGTAGTCCGACCAGCCGCCCCCGTACCAGGTGACCGACCCCGAGCGCAGCTCGGCGACGCGGTCCACCCGCTCCAGCAGGTCGATGTCGTGGCTGACCACGATCAGCGTGCCGGTGCGCCACCCGTCCACGGCGTCGTAGAGCCGTTTGCGGGCGAACAGGTCGAGGTTGTTGGTGGGCTCGTCCAGCAGCAGGACGTCGGGCCGCTCCAGCAGCAGGGCGGCCAGACGCAGCAGGATCGCCTCGCCGCCGGAGATCTCCCCGACGGTGCGGTCCAGGCCGATGCCGTCCAGGCCGAGACCGCCCAGGGCGGCCAGGGCGCGCTCCTCGACGTCCCAGTCATCGCCGACCGTTTCGAAGTGCTCCTCGGACACGTCGCCGGACTCGATGGCCCTGAGCGCCGTCCGGGTGTCGGCGATGCCCAGGACCCGGTCGACGCGCAGGCCGGTGTCCAGGGTGATGTTCTGCGGCAGGTAGGCCAGGCGCCCGTGGACGGCGACCGACCCCGACGCCGGACGCAGCGTTCCGGCCAGCAGGCGCAGCAGGGTGGATTTCCCCGAACCGTTGGTGCCGACCAGGCCGGTGCGGCCGCGCCCGACGGTCAGGGACAGGTCGTCGAAGACGGGCGTGCCGTCGGCCCAGGCGAAGCCCATGGCGGAGACGGCCACGGAGGCACCGGTGACAGCGGGGTGGGACATGGTTCTCTCGCAATACGGAAGCGAAGTGACAGGGGCTTCGTATGCGAGCACCACGCGGCCGGGGCCGACAGGAGAGGTGAGAGGGTCCCGTTGGGGGACGGCTCGTGCACCGAGGTTCCATCCACGCGGTTCCACCGACGGCCCGGGGCCGTGGCGGGCGGCCGACGGAGGGCCGTGCCGCGTGATGATCGCGAACCTCAGATGCGCAACGTCCACCTCATTCGTAGACAACAGGACGGCCGTCACTGTACACGCTCCGCCGCCCCGTGCCAATAACCCAGGCCACGTCCTGTCCGGGAATCCCCCGCCGCGTCGGTCGGCTCCCGAAGGGCCCGCGTGTGTCGGCAGAGCAGGTCCGCCGGCTCGGGCTGACCGACGCGCCCCGTCCCCTGGCGTTCACCGCCCGGGGCTTCGCCTTCAGTACTCGATGACGTTGACGGCGGGGCCGCCGCGCGAGGTCTCCTTGTACTTGTCGTGCATGTCGCGGCCGGTGTCGCGCATGGTCCTGATGACCTTGGCGAGTGCAACGGTCAACAACGTCTGTGCGGTCACCCCTGACGGATGTAACCTGGTACCAGGTTAGGTACCAAGTGGGGTGGGAGTATGCCTGCGCTGAACATCGAGTTCTCCGAAGAAGAGATGGAGCAGATCCGCCAGGCGGCCGCGGCGGAGTCGACCAGCGTCAAGAAGCTCGCCAAGGAGAGTGTCCTCGACGCGATCCAGCGTCGCCGGGTTATGGAGGCGGCGGCGCGGGTGACCCGCGTCTCCGCTGAGCTGAACCGGAGGCTCGCCCAGTAGATGCCCCCAGACGCCGTCATCTATCTGAACGCATCCCTCATAGTCGAGATCACCGCCCTGACGCTGCGGCAGAACGACCAGAGTGACGCCGTCGCGCGGGACTACGGGCTTCTGGAAAGCGCGGCGCATCGACCACGCTCCTCCTCCTTCGGGGTGGAGCACTATCCGGGGCTGTTCGACAAGGCCGCAGCACTCATGCACTCCCTCGCTCGGAACCACGTGTTCGTCGACGGCAACAAGCGGGCCGCGTGGAACTGCGCGGCCACCTTTCTGGAGGTGAACGGGGCTCCGTTGATCGAACCCGTCGACGAGGACAGGGCGGAGGCGTTCGTCCTCGACGTCGCCACGGGAAGGCTCGGCGACATCGAGGACATCGCGGCGGCCCTGCGCACCTTCCACGTGGTGGCCTGAGACGCCCTCAGCACTCGATGACGTTGACGGCCAGGCCGCCGCGCGAGGTCTCCTTGTACTTGTCGTGCATGTCGCGGCCGGTGTCGCGCATGGTCCTGATGACCTTGGCGAGTGCAACGGTCAACAACGTCTGTGCGGTCACCCCTGACGGATGTAACCTGGTACCAGGTTAGGTACCAAGTGGGGTGGGAGTATGCCTGCGCTGAACATCGAGTTCTCCGAAGAAGAGATGGAGCAGATCCGCCAGGCGGCCGCGGCGGAGTCGACCAGCGTCAAGAAGCTCGCCAAGGAGAGTGTCCTCGACGCGATCCAGCGTCGCCGGGTTATGGAGGCGGCGGCGCGGGTGACCCGCGTCTCCGCTGAGCTGAACCGGAGGCTCGCCCAGTAGATGCCCCCAGACGCCGTCATCTATCTGAACGCATCCCTCATAGTCGAGATCACCGCCCTGACGCTGCGGCAGAACGACCAGAGTGACGCCGTCGCGCGGGACTACGGGCTTCTGGAAAGCGCGGCGCATCGACCACGCTCCTCCTCCTTCGGGGTGGAGCACTATCCGGGGCTGTTCGACAAGGCCGCAGCACTCATGCACTCCCTCGCTCGGAACCACGTGTTCGTCGACGGCAACAAGCGGGCCGCGTGGAACTGCGCGGCCACCTTTCTGGAGGTGAACGGGGCTCCGTTGATCGAACCCGTCGACGAGGACAGGGCGGAGGCGTTCGTCCTCGACGTCGCCACGGGAAGGCTCGGCGACATCGAGGACATCGCGGCGGCCCTGCGCACCTTCCACGTGGTGGCCTGAGACGCCCTCAGCACTCGATGACGTTGACGGCCAGGCCGCCGCGCGAGGTCTCCTTGTACTTGTCGTGCATGTCGCGGCCGGTGTCCCTCATGGTCTTGATGACCTTGTCCAGGGAGACGAAGTGGCTGCCGTCGCCGCGCAGCGCGATCCGCGCCGCGCTGATCGCCTTCACCGAGGCCAGCGCGTTGCGCTCGATGCACGGCACCTGAACCAGTCCGCCGATCGGGTCGCAGGTCAGCCCCAGGTTGTGCTCCATCGCGATCTCCGCCGCGTTCTCCACCTGGGCCGGGGTCCCGCCCAGCACCTCGGCCAGACCGGCGGCCGCCATCGACGACGCAGAACCCACCTCGCCCTGGCAGCCGACCTCGGCCCCCGAGATCGACGCGTTCTGCTTGAACAGGATGCCGATCGCCGCCGCGGTCAGCATGAACCGCACGACGCCCTCGTCGCCCGCGCCCGGGCTGAAGTGCAGGTAGTAGTGGAGCACCGCGGGAACGATCCCCGCCGCGCCGTTGGTCGGGGCGGTCACCACCCGGCCCCCCGCCGCGTTCTCCTCGTTGACGGCCAGGGCGTACAGCGTGATCCAGTCGCTGCCGCGCATCGGGTCGGAGTCCACCGAGGCGGGCGGCAGCAAGCCCGAGTCGTCGCACACCCCGCCCAGCTGTCGGTACAGCCGGTGCGCCCGGCGCGGCACCTTCAGCCCGCCCGGCAGGCTTCCCTCGGTCAGCACGCCGCGTCGCACGCACTGGCGCATCGCCGTCCAGATCGTGAGCAGTTCGGCCCGGATCTCCGCGGTGGTACGGCCGAACGCCCGCTCGTTGGCGAGCATGATCGCACTGATCGACATCCCCGTCTGCGCGCACAGGCCGAGGAGTTCCTCAGCCGTGGCGAAGGGGTGGGGCTGCGCGGTCTCGTCCACGGTGATCCGGTCGGCACCCGCCGCCCGCTCGTCGACGACGAACCCGCCGCCCACGGAGTAGTACACCTTCGCCGAGATCTCGGCGCCGACCGAGTCCAGCGCCACGAACCGCATGCCGTTCGGGTGGTCCGGCAGGCTCTCCTTGCGGCGGAAGTCGACGTCGACCGCCGGGTCGAACGCGACCGCCGGCCCCTCCGGGCCGCCCAGGGACAGCGTCCGCTCAGCACGCGTCCGCTCCACGAGCGCGGGCACCGCGTCCACGTCCACGTGTTCGGGCGTGTGTCCCATCAGCCCCAGGATCACGGCGGTGTCGCTGCCGTGCCCCTTGCCGGTGAGGGCGAGGGAGCCGTACAGCTCCGCCCGCACGTGCGTCACACCGGACAGCTCGCCGCGCGACCGCAGACCCTCGACGAAGGTCAGGGCCGCCCGCATCGGGCCGACCGTGTGTGAGCTGGACGGTCCGATACCTATGGTGAACAGGTCGAAGACACTGATGGCCATGGCTGTCCTCCTCGTCGAGCACAGGTGTGGCGTGTGGGCCGCGCGGGGCGCGCTGCGCCCCGCGCGGTGGGTGTTACAGGTTGGGGTAGAGCGGGTGCTGGTCCGCGAGCGCCCGCACACGG
>NZ_ANBC01000850.1 GCF_000341125.1 Nocardiopsis lucentensis DSM 44048
CCCCCCGCCACGGACGCGGGCCCGGTGTCCACACCGGCGGGTAGGGTGCCCCCTCCCAGCAGCGACCGGGAAGCAGGCCACGATGACCACGACCGGCACCACCCTGACGCGGCGCGCGCTCAACCGCGCCACCCTCGCCCGCCAGTTCCTCCTCCGCCGCGTCGACCTGCCCGTCACGGAGGTCGTCACCCGCCTCGCGGGGCTCCAGGCCCAGACCACGCACACCTGGTACGTCGGCCTCCAGAACCGGATCGAGGGATTCGACCCGCACGCGGTCGGGCGCATGCTCACCGACGGCGAGCTGGTGCGCGTCACCCTCATGCGCTCGACGCTCCACCTGGTCACCCCGGAGGACATGGCGTGGCTGCGGGCCACCGTGCAGGCCGTGATCGACCGCGATCTGACCCACAGCGGCCACGGCCGGACCACGCGCGAGCTGGACCTGGACGCGGTCGTCGCCGTCGGCCGCGAACTCCTGGCCCGACGGCCGCTCACGCCCACCGACCTCGGCGCCCGCCTCGCCGAGCGCTGGCCCGACGTCCCCGACCGCGACCTGGCCTACGTCGTCCGCTGCCGACTGCCCGTCGTGCAGGTCCCACCACGCGGGGTGTGGGGCGCGTCGGGGCCGCCCGCGCTCGCCCCCGCCGACACCTGGACCGGGCGGACCCTCGACGCCCGCCCCGATCCGGCGACGCTGATCACGCGCTACCTCGCCGCGTTCGGCCCGGCCAGCGTGAGGGACGTCCAGACCTGGTCGGGGCTGACCCGGCTGCGCGAGGTCGTCGACCGGCTACGCGACCGGCTCATCGTCCTGCGCGGAGAGGACGGCGCCGAACTCCTCGACCTGCCCGACGCACCGCGCCCCGACCCGGACACCCCCGCCCCCGCGCGCTTTCTGTACGACTTCGACAACCTCCTGCGCGGCCACGCCGACCGGAGCCGGGTCATCTCCGCCGAGGACCTGCGGCGCATCTGCGCGCGTAACGGGATGCCCCCGGCCACGGTCCTGGTGGACGGCGAGGTCAGCGCCGCGTGGAAGGTGGTTCGCACGCGCGCCGCAACGGCCGTCGAGGTCGTCCCGTTCCGTCCCCTGACCTCAGCGGAGACCGACGAGGTGACCGCCGAGGGCCTGCGGCTGCTGCGATTCCTGGAACCCGACCGCGACGGACACGAGATCCGTGTCCTCGACACACCCTGAACTTTCCCCTGTGGGGCTTTCGCCCATACCTGTCCGGACCACGGATGACACGTGTGGATATGGAAGGATTCTCGGGTGACTGAAGAGTTCCGCGCCGCGTTCCAACGCGTCCTCGACACCGCCGCAAGCCAAGCACCAGAGTTCTCCTCCGCCGTGCACGATGTGTTCCGGCTGTCCTCACAGGTGTCCAAGGATGAGCTCGCCACCGCGCTGGAGGCGCTCGCACCGGTCCTCGGTGAGTGCGAATCCGTCGCGGGCGTGGCCGCCGACCTCGCCGTCCTGGCCGGAGCCCTGGTCGAGTCCGGCGCCCCGGCGGGGCAGGTCGGTCTGGAGGTCCTCCGCCAACTCGGCAGCTACGGCCAGGCGGCCGTGGCCTTCATGCACGCGTGGGACAAGACGGGCGGCGGAGCGCTCCCCGCACCCGCCGCGGTGACGGAGGCCGAGGAGAAGCGGGTCGAGGAGGTCCTCGGGGACAACGCGCCGCTGGCCACGGTCGGCTGGTGGACCTCGCAGCGCTACGGCCTCGCGGCCAAGGCCATGCTGGGCGACCCTGGTGTGCGCACCGCCGTGCGCGGTGACGCCAGCGCGCTGGAGGGGCTGGGCCAGATCGTCCGCGCGCTGTCGACACAGCTCAGCGAGTTCGTCGAGGTCCACGAACTGCTGAGGATGGCCGAGACGAGCCGTGCGCTGGTGCTCGACCGCGCGTCCTGGCGGGGGTTCCGGGTGCGGTTCGACGGGATGGGCGACAACTTCCAGCTGCACACGCTGCTGGCGGACGCGCTCATCGGCAAGGAGGGACACCGGGTCCCGGGCACCCGACCGGATCCGCGCTGGACCGCCGCCTGCCTGAACGCGCCCGCCGACCCCCTGGCGGACGTCGTGCGCGGTGAGTGGGACCTGGTCGGCGGCGACGGAACGTGGCTCGGCAACGAGGCCGTCCCGGCCGACATCCCGGTGATCGACGGCGAACGGGTGCTGGTCCTGGAACCACAGACACTCGCGCACTCGTGGCGCGCGGGTCGCCGCCACCCGCACATCCCCGGTTCCTTGGAGGTCCTGGAGGAACTGCACCCGGACGAGGCCGCCGCGTGGTGGTCGCGCATGCACCCGGCGGGCTCGGTCCGCCACCCGCTGGCGCCGCCGATCGAACACGACGACACCGGTTCGCAGCTCGCTCCCCGGCACTTCGGGGTCGCGGCGCACTTCGCCGAGGTGGACTCGGGGCCGCTGTCGGCGCCGTTCGAATCCCCGGCGTCCGGGGACGAGGACGGACCGAAGGAGACCGAGGAGTCCTGGGAACACGAGGAGGCCTGGGCGGCGGAGGACCCCGGAGGGATCGGTGACCCCGGCGGGATCAGAGAGGCTCTGGGGACCGAGGAGATCTGGGAACCCCAAGGGCTCCGGGAACCGGGGGAACCGCTCCCGTTCCGGGAACCCCGAGGCCCCGGGAACGCCTCTGGGTCCGCCGCCTTCGGCGGGTTCGGAGAACCGGGAGGCGAGGCCGGCGGCGTTCCCGTGCCCGAGCCCCTCGCGCCGGAGCCGTGGGGGGCCGTGTCGGAGCCCGCCGCTCCCGAGCCCGTCGGTCCCGAGCCCGTCGGTCCCGAGCCCCTCGCGCCGGAGCAGTGGGGCCCGGTGCCGGACCAGCCCGAACCGCACCCGTGGGCGGCCGAACCGCCTCCGCCCGCCCCGAAACCGGTCACCGCGGACGAGGAGCGGCCGGCCGGC
>NZ_ANBC01000851.1 GCF_000341125.1 Nocardiopsis lucentensis DSM 44048
CCGGCGCGCACCTGCTCCCGCCCATGCCCCCGGACGTCTCCGAGAGCTGCCGGTGGGCCCCGTCCTGGCGGTGGCCGGTGCCGCCGGGTCCCCGGGACTGACGGTGTCTCGCGGGGGCTTCGTCTCACCCCCTCACCCTCCACCGAATCCGGACCCGCGGACGCCGTGCCTCCTGCGCGTCCCGACATGACACCTGTCATCCCCCGCACGTCACGTCCCTCATTCCGACACGGTGACGTGTACGACTACGGCGGACCCGTCCGCCACGACATGCTGGGAACCATGGCAACGCAGAGGAACACCCACCCGACCGCCGACGGCGCGAGCACGGACGAGACCACCCCGGGCGACGGTGTCACCGAGACCGGAACCGACCGGACCGACGAGGACACCGCGAACGACGCGGACGGCCCCGGCGACGACGCCCCCACCGACCCCAAGGAGGCGGAGCGGGCCAGACGCGAGCAGGAGGCCCGGGAGGCCCTGCGTGCCATGAAGCCCTGGAAGGGCAAGGCCACCCGCCAGGACAAGATCCTGCTCGCCTGCGCCATCGGCATCCCCGCCTTCTTCCTGGCCCTCACCCCCGTCAAACCGCTCCTCATCGCCGACCATCCGATCGGGCTGGCCTTCCTGACGGGCAGCAACGCGGCGGTCGGGGCGGCGGCCGCCTTCGCCCGCATCGGCGAGATCCCGCTGTGGCTCGTCGTGGTCGCGGGCGTCTTCGGCAAGGTCAAGGTCGACTGGCTGTTCTGGTGGCTGGGCCGGCGCTGGGGCCGCGGCTTCATCAACAACTTCCTCGCCCGAGGCGAGCGGGCGCAGAAGTTCGCGGACAAGGCCCACGACCTCAACCCGTGGATCATCCGGATCGCGCTCACGCTCTCCTACCTGCCGGGCGTGCCCGCCGCACTCATCCACGTCACCGCGGGGTGGACCGGAATGCGCCTGCGGACCTTCTTCCTCTTCGACGCCCTCGGCGCCCTGATCCTCACCGGGGTCGTGACGGCCGTCGGCTACGCGAGCGGTCAGACCGGGGTCGACATCATCCTCCTCGTCGACCGCTACGCCCTGTGGATCACCTTCGCGATCATCTTCGCGATGGCCTTCTACCCCGTGTTCAAGCAGCAGCGCGCGGAGAAGGCCAAACAGAAGGCCCGGGAGAGGGCCGCCACGGCGGCCGAGTCCGCAGAGAAGACCGCCTGAGGGCGTGCGCGTCCACCTGGTCACCCACGAGCGGGGGCCGCACGGCTAGGCTGGCGTTCGGCAATCCGACACCCCGGGCCTGCCGGCTGCCTGGGTGCGTCACGAGCACACTCAAGGAGAGATCCCGTCATGGGACAGCGACACTTCGATCTGGTGGTCCTCGGCGCTGGGCCCGGCGGCTACGTCGCGGCGATCCGCGCGGCCCAGCTCGGGCTGAACACGGCCGTCATCGAGGAGAAGTACTGGGGCGGCGTCTGCCTGAACGTCGGCTGCATCCCCTCCAAGGCGCTCCTGCGCAACGCCGAGCTGGCCCACCTGTTCCGCACCGAGGCCGACCAGTTCGGCATCAAGGTGGACGGCACGGTCGAGTTCGACTTCGGCAAGGCCCACAGCCGCAGCCGTGAGGTGGCCGAGGGCCGCGTCAAGGGCGTCCACTTCCTCATGAAGAAGAACAAGATCACCGAGCTCAACGGGCGCGGCGCCTTCCTCGACGCCAACACCGTCGAGGTGCGCGGTGAGGACGGCTCCACCGAGACCGTCACCTTCGACAACGCGGTGATCGCCGCCGGGTCCTCCACCAGGCTGATCCCCGGCACGGAACTCTCCGAGCGGGTCGTCACCTACGAGGAGCAGATCCTCGACGAGAACCTCCCCGAGAGCATCATCATCGCGGGCGCGGGCGCCATCGGCGTCGAGTTCGCCTACGTCCTCGCCAACTACGGCGTCGACGTGACCATCGTGGAGTTCCTCGACCGCATGGTCCCGTTGGAGGACGAGGAGGTCTCCAAGGAGCTGGCACGCGCCTACAAGAAGCTCGGTGTGAAGGTCATGACCTCCACCCGCGTGGAGGGGGTCGAGGACACGGGCGAGAACGTCCGCGTCACCGTCTCCACCTCCGACGGCGAGCAGCAGACCCTGGAGGCCGACCGCCTGCTCCAGGCGATCGGGTTCGCGCCGAACGTCGAGGGCTACGGCCTGGAGAACACCGGTGTGAAGCTGACCGACCGCGGCGCGATCGACATCGACGCCCGGGGCCGCACCAACGTCCCGAACATCTACGCGATCGGCGACGTGACCGCCAAGCTCATGCTCGCGCACACCGCCGAGGCGATGGGCGTCGTCGCGGTGGAGACCATCGCGGGCGCCGAGACGCAGGAGGTCGACTACCGGTTCATCCCGCGCGCCACCTACTGCCAGCCCCAGATCGCCAGCTTCGGCTACAGCGAGACGGAGGCCCGGGAGGCCGGGTACGACGTCCAGGTCGCCAAGTTCCCCTTCATGGCCAACGGCAAGGCGCACGGCCTGGGCGAGACCCGCGGCTTCGTCAAGGTCATCTCCGACGGCGCGTACGGGGAGTTCCTCGGCGCCCACATGATCGGCCCGGACGTCACCGAGCTGCTGCCCGAGCTGACACTGGCCCAGCAGTGGGACCTGACGGTGCACGAGGTGTCCCGCAACATCCACGCGCACCCGACGCTCAGTGAGGCGGTCAAGGAGGCCGTGCACGGCCTGGCCGGGCACATGATCAACCTCTGACCGGACCGTGACACGCGGGGCGGCGGGAACGAGGACTCGGCCACGTCGGCGAGGCACGCGGGGGACTTGCTAAGTTTCCCTGTGACCCCCGCCGGAGTCTCCTCCCGCCGTCCGGCGCCCCCGATCCGAAAGCCACCCATGCGCCTGATCCCCTCCACCCCCCTGTCGTGCCTGGGCACGGCCGTCGTCGTTGTCGCCGTCGGCGGTGTCGCCCTCGTCGGCTTCGGCGTGATCGACCTCGACATGGACCTGAGCCTGTCCAGCGGCGACCTCGACGCCTTCGAGGGCCTGCCGCTCGGTGATCCCAGCGGCGAGCCCAGCACCGGTCCCGACGCCGAGGAGACCCCGGACGCGCCCGGCTACGCCCTCCCCGAGTCGTG
Organism: Nocardiopsis lucentensis DSM 44048; assembly: GCF_000341125.1. Classification (GTDB taxonomy): domain Bacteria; phylum Actinomycetota; class Actinomycetes; order Streptosporangiales; family Streptosporangiaceae; genus Nocardiopsis; species Nocardiopsis lucentensis. The sequence goes on from NZ_ANBC01000851.1 coordinate 3,117, forward strand.
CGCGGCGGCGGGCGTCGCGGAGGTCGTCGGCGACCTGGCACCGGGCCCGGTCCTGACCGAGGAGTCCGGCGAGGTCGAGGGCGTCGACGACGCGGAGCAGCTCGTGTGCTCGTACGGTGACGGCGGCGCCGAGTCGGGCAGTCCCACCTTCACCGTCGTGTTCACCCTGGGCGCCGACCCGAGCACCAATCCCGACGTGGTCCGGGTGCCCGGTTCCGAGGAGCGGATGAACTGGGAGGTGGACGTCGACGTGGACGTGGACACCTACCACACCGACGAGGCCGACAGCCTGGGCGGCGACCTGGAGTACGTGGGGACCGTGGACGGCTCCAGCCGCCACCTGTACCTGGCGCTCCCCGGTGAGCTGCACGTGACCGCGATCTCCTACTTCGGCGACGTGCCCCGCGAGGACCTGGAGCGCGTCGTCATGACGGCCGCGGAGCGGATCAGGAACTGAGCACGCCCGCGGCCAGGCGCCGCAGGCAGCGGTCGACCAGGGCGGCCGGACCGTCGTCCCCCTCCGCGGGTGCGTCGACGGCCGCCCACTGCTCGAGCGACACCCGCACCGCGTCGGTGGCGACGGCCGCCGCCAGGCGGTGGGCGATCGGGTCGTCGCCGAACCCGGGCCACGTCTCCAGCACCTCGGCGAGCCGTTCCTCCGACTGCCGGTTCACCCGGTACCAGACATCGCGGAGGGCCTCGTCGGTCGCGGCCGCGCGCAGGAGCGCCCGCGTCCACTCCAGCCCCTCGGGTCCGCCGTCGTCCCCCTCCGACATGGTCTCGGCGACCGACTCCGCCAGGAACCCGACCAGGTCCCGCCCGGTCGCGCCCCCCTTCCCCGGCGCCGCCATCCGCTCGGAGAGCCGGGCACGCCAGCGGTCGGCCCCCGCGAGCAGCAACGGCGCCACGGCGTCCTGCTTGGTGCGGAAGTAGCGGTAGAAGGTGCGCAGCGCCACCCCGGACGCGCGGGCGATGTCCTCGGCGGTGGTCTGGTCCACTCCGTCACGCGCGAAGAGCGCGGCTGCGGCGCGGGCGATCTCCAGGCGTGTGGCCCGTCGTCGGCGCTCGTGCAGGGGGGCGGAGGGCGCCTCGGGCGGCGGTGCGGCACTCATTCCCACCAGCATAGTCATGTGGTAATGACCATGTACGCCAATGTGGCATGACGTGCCAAATATGCATAACGTGTAGTGGAGAGTGGAGCCGCCGACGACACAGCCCGACGGCCACGAGAGTCTGGAGCAGACCATGAACCGCTACGAAGGGCGCCGCGTACTCGTCACCGGCGCCGGATCCGGAATCGGCCAGGCCACGGCGCTGCGCGTGTTGTCGGAGGGCGGCGCGGTCGTCGCCGCGGACGTGAGCGAGGCCGGCCTGAAGGACACCCTGGACAAGGCGGGCCCGGCCGCCGAACGCCTCGGCACCGTGGTCGTCGACATCGCCGACGAGACATCCGTCCGCGCCGCCGTCCGATCCGCCGCCGCCCAGCTCGGCGGACTGGACGCGCTGGTCAACGCCGCCGGGATCCTGCGCTCCTCGCACACCGAGCGGACCAGCGCGGCCGACTTCACCCACATCCTCCGGGTGAACCTGGTCGGCACGTTCCTCGTCATCCGGGAAGCGCTGCCGCACCTGCGCGAGGGCCGGGGTCCCGCCGTGGTCAACTTCAGCTCGACCTCAGCCGCCTTCGCCCACCCGTACATGGCCGCCTACGCGGCGAGCAAGGGTGGTGTCCAGTCCATGACCCACGCGCTCGCCAGCGAGTACGCCGCGGACGGCATCCGCTTCACCGCCGTGCAGCCGGGCTCGATCTCCAGCGGCATGACGGACGGCAGCGGCGCGAGCGGGCGGAGCGTCGGCCCGGGCCTGCCCGAGGACGCCGACATGAGCCTGTTCGCCAAACTGAGCCCCGCCGTCGGCGGCGGGGGCTTCGCCGGGCCGGAGACCGTCGCCTCCGTCGTCGCCATGCTGGCGTCGGAGGACGGTGCGTTCGTCACCGGCACCGAGATCCGCGTCGACGGCGGCACGCACTTCTGATCCGGCCCTGACCTGACACGGGTCCCGCACACACGAGGGGCGCGGCCGCGCGCACCGCGACCGCGCCCCTCCCCGTGCCTGCGTCGGGGAACCGGTCAGTACTCGACCGGGATCTCCTCGAACTCGCCGAACGGGCCCGCGCGCAGGGTCAGCCGCTCCACGTCCGCCGCGGGCGCCGGGAACACGGCGACCAGGTCGTAGGTGTTGCCCGGCTGGAGCAGGTGCACCTCCTCGGCGAAGCTGCTGTAGCGGCCCTCGCCGAAGTCCATCTGCGCCACGTACCGCACCAGGCCGTTCTCCGGCTCCAGCAGCTGGAAGCCGCCGAGCGTGCCCTTGTTGAACTGCTCCGGGCCACCCGCCAGGATCGCGTCCGTTCCGCCCAGCTCCGGGATGGTCGGCTCGTCCCCGGTGTTGGTGAGGGCGAACGTCCCGAGGACGTAGGCGCCGTCGCGGCGCAGCGGGTAGACGTCCAGGCGCACCCCGTCGAGCTCACCGCTGGCCACCACCGAACCCGGGTCGTCGCTGTAGGGCGCGGGCCAGGTGACGTTGCGCTGGGCCACGCCCAGGGCGTCCTCGTCGTACGCCTCTTCCTCCGAGGCCTCCGACGAGGTGTTGTAGACGTAGGAGAACTCGACGCGGCGGTTGCGGGCGCGGGCCTGCTCGTCGTCGGGTCCGCCCTCGCGCGCGACCGGCTCGTCCATACCGCGCCCCTCGACCTCCAGGGTGTACCCGGAGCCGATCTCCTCGGCGAGCAGGTCGCGGACGGTCTCGGCGCGGTCCACCGACAGGGCGTCGTTGTAGGAGGCGCTGCCGATGCCGTCGGTGTGGCCGATGACCGTGATGGTCGGGTCCTCGGGGTCGACGTTGGCGGTCAGGGTCGTGGCCGCGCGCCGGACCACCTCCTCGGCCTCCGGGGTGAGGTCCGAGCTGTCGAAGGCGAACATCACGTCCGAGTGCAGCGAAATGATCTCGCGGTCGCCGTCACGGGTGGTGGAGGCGATCTGGGAGTCGACGAAGCTCTGCACCCAGCCCTCGTCGGCCACGGCGTCCTCGTCGGGGCGGCGGTTGGCGAAGGTGAGGTTCTCGCCGCGCGGCGGGGGGTTGTCCAGGGTGAGGTGGTCGGCCCCGTTCGGGTCCTCGGGGTCCGCTCGTTCCTCGTCCACGTCCTGGACGGGGATCCCGGTCATCGCGCCCAGGCCGCTGCCGATGAAGGTCACCTGCTCGACCTCGTCGGGCAGGCGCGGGTAGTAGCGGACGTACTCGTTGGTGACCTCGTCGTGCACCGGGTACAGCCCGTCCCCGCCCGGGCTCTCGGAGCCGTACTTGAGGCCGTCCTCGTCGAGGAACTGGCGGTACACCCGGCCGGTCATCGGATCCACGAGCGTGTGCGCCATGCTCAGGTTCCGGTTGGGGCCGGAGAACTCGTCGGAGTAGGTCACCTCGTAGTACATGACCGTGTACTCGTCGGTGCGCTCCAGGCCGGTGATCGAGAAGGTCATCTCGTTGTCCTGGCCCGTGTCCTGGAAAATCCGGCCCTCGCGGACGTAGGGGAACTCCTCCGTGACCTCGGGCGGGCCGTCCCCGCCGAAGGTCTCGGACCACCAGCCGGCGGTGGCCGTGCAGCCGCTGAGCAGGAGGGCTCCCGATACGGTCAGGGCGACCGCGGTGACGGGCGTCTTCCACGCCATGTGGGGGAACTCCGATCGTTGAGGGGACGTACCGGCAACATCCTCCACCAGTCGGGCGCCCGAGCCGACCGCGCGGCCCCCTCGACGGGGCCGCGTCGCCCCCGGACGGAAATTCTTCCGAACCGACCAATCCGCGTCCGCGCCCGGCCGCGAATCCCCCACGTGACCACCAAGACACGGGGCGGCAGCACACGGCCCGAGAAGCAGCGAGGAACCGCCGTCGGCGTGACCGTCGGCCTGCTCACCGCGGCGTTCGGCCTCGGCGCCGCCGAACTCGCCGCCGGCGCGCTGCGCACCGCGTCCCCGGTGGTCGTCGTCGGCGACGCGCTCGTCGACAACAGCCCACCCGAGCTGATGGAACTGGCGATCTCGCTGCTCGGTACGGCCGACAAGCCCGTACTGATCGCGGGGATCGTGGTGGTCCTCGCCGTGTCCGGCGCCGTGCTGGGGATCGTGGCGCTCGCCCGCCCGGTCCTTGGCCACGCCGGACTGGCGGTCCTGGCGACGGCGGGTGCGACCGCCGTCCTCCTGCGCCGCGCCGACGAGCCGGGAGCCGTGGCCCCGGTCCTCGTCGGCGCGGTCGCGGGGGCGCTGGCCCTGGCCCTCCTGCTCAGGAGCGCGGGGGCCGGTCCCTCCCCCGTGGAGGGGGAGAAGGGGGAGACGACGGCACCGGCGGCGCGGGGGGAGACGCCCGATCCGACCCGGGAACCCGGAAGGCGCGGTTTCGTCCTGACCGCGACCGGGGTCCTGGGGGCGTCCGCGGCCGCCGGTGCCGTCGGCCACTG
>NZ_ANBC01000852.1 GCF_000341125.1 Nocardiopsis lucentensis DSM 44048
GCCCGGCCCCTGCCCCGGTTGCCCGCCGGGGTCGACCTGGGCGTCCCGGGGCTCACCCCGTTCACCACCCCCAACACCGGCTTCTACCGGATCGACACGGCGCTCTCCGTTCCTCGGCCGGACCCCTCCCGGTGGACCCTGCGCGTCCACGGAATGGTCGACCGCCCCTTCGAGATCGGTATGGACGAGCTGCTGTCGATGCCGCTGGAGGAGGCCGACATCACGCTCTCCTGCGTGTCCAACCAGGTGGGCGGCGACCTCGCGGGCAACACGCGCTGGCTGGGCGCCCCGCTCGCCCGACTGCTCCGACGCGCCGGAGTGCACTCCGGCGCCGACCAGATCCTCAGCACCTCCGACGACGGCTGGACCTGCGGAACCCCCACCGAGGTCGTCATGGACGGGCGCGACGCCCTCCTCGCCGTCGGCATGGGCGGCGAGCCGCTGCCCGCCGAGCACGGATTTCCGGCCCGCATGGTCGTGCCCGGCCTGTACGGCTTCGTGAGCGCCACCAAGTGGGTCACCGACATCAAGCTCACCCGGTTCGCCGACGAGCGCGCCTACTGGGCACAGCGCGGCTGGGCCGTCCGGGCGCCGATCAAGACCATGTCCCGGGTGGACGTGCCCGCCCCGCTGGCCCGGGTGGCCGCCGGGGACGTGGTTCTGGCCGGGGTCGCCTGGGCCCAGCACCGGGGCGTCGACGCCGTCGAGGTGCGGGTGGACGGCGGCGACTGGTGGGAGGCCGAGCTCGCCCGCGTCCCGGGCGTCGACACCTGGGTCCAGTGGGTGGCCGAGACCTCCGTGGAACCCGGACAGCACGACGTGGAGGTCAGGGCGACCGACGCCACCGGCACCACACAGCCCTCGGCCAGAGCCGAACCCGTTCCCGACGGAGCCACCGGGTGGCACCGCATCCGCTTCACGGCGGAGTGACGAACCATCCTCCCTCGCCGCGACCGCGGCCACCGAAGTTGAACAAGTTGAAGGAGAGTTCCATGATTCGCAAGAGCGCACTCACCACCGCCGCCTCCGCCGCCGTTCTGGCGTTCGGTCTGACCGCCTGCGGCGACATGGGCGGTGAGGAGGCCACCGACGCCGCGTCGCCCGAGGCGACCGAGGAGGCCAACAACGGCGGAGAGGAGACCACGGGCGAGGACATGACCGCCATGGAGGCGTTCGGTCCGGGCTGCGCCGCGGTCCCCGAGGACGGCGCGGGCAGTTTCGAGGGCATGGCCCAGGACCCGGTCGCGACCGCGGCCTCGAACAACCCCGTCCTGTCCACCCTGGTCACCGCCGTGACCGAGGCCGACCTGGTCGACACGCTCAACTCGGCCGAGGACATCACGGTGTTCGCGCCCACCAACGACGCCTTCGCCGCGATTCCCGAGGAGGACCTCAACGCCCTCCTCGCCGACCAGGAGCAGCTGACCGAGGTCCTGACCTACCACGTCGTCGGGGGCAGGCACGCACCGTCCGACCTGGAGGACGGGACGTTCACCTCGCTCCAGGGCGGGGACGTCACCACCGAGGGCGCCGGGGAGGACTTCACCGTGAACGGCGACTCCCAGGTGGTGTGCGGCAACGTCCAGACCGCCAACGCCACGGTCTACATCGTCGACACCGTGCTGATGCCCTCCTGAGGGCCGTGACGTCCGGGCGGTCCGTGCGCTGACGCCGGTCCGCCCGGACACCGTTCCCGACCGCCCGTGAGAGGAAGTGGGCAGATGGACGAGGAAGCCGCGGAGCCCCTCGCCCCCGGTGCCGTGGCCCAGGGGCCGCCGAACGCCAGACTCGCCGGACTGCTCCGGCGGGTGGCGCGCGGTGACGAGGAGGCCTTCGACGAGGTGTACGGCCTGGTGAGCCCCTCCGTCTACGGCCTGGCACGCCGGATCCTGCGCGACCCGGCCCAGTCCGAGGAGGTCGCCCAGGAGGTGCTGGTGGAGATCTGGCGCACCGCCTGCCGGTTCGACGAGAACCGCGGGAGCGCCCGCGCCTGGGTGATGACGCTGACGCACCGCAGGGCGGTCGACCGCGTCCGCTCCGAGCAGGCCGCCTCCGACCGGGAGGCCCGTGCCACGGCCTCCGAGACCCACCGGCCCTTCGACGAGGTCGCGGAGGAGGTCGGCGACCGGCTGGAGCGCGAACGCGTCCGCCGGTGCCTCGACACCCTCACCGACCTCCAGCGCCAGTCCGTCCGGTTGGCCTACTACGGCGGGTACACCTACCGGGAGGTCGCCCGGCTGCTGACCACGCCGCTGGGTACCGTCAAGACGCGGATGCGCGACGGACTGATCCGGCTCCGAGACTGCCTGGGGGTGGAGTGGTGAGGAGATCACTGAGCCAGGACCCGCACCGCCTGTCGGGTGCCTACGCCCTCAACGCCCTCTCCCCCGACGAGCGCACGCGCTTCGAGGACCACCTCGCCGGGTGCGCCGCCTGCGTGCAGGAGGTGCGGGGCTTCTCCGAGACCGCCGCCCTGCTCGGTTCGACGGCGGCCGAGGCTCCGCCTGAGGGGCTGCGCGAACGCGTCATGGAACAGGTGTCCCGGACCCGGCAGCTGGCGCCCGCCCCGGAACGCCTGCCCGAGCCCCGTCGGCGCCCGTGGGGGTGGGGCCCCTGGCTGGTGCTCGCCGCCTGCCTGGCCGTGGTGGTC
>NZ_ANBC01000853.1 GCF_000341125.1 Nocardiopsis lucentensis DSM 44048
GGTCGGCCAGGTCCGCGAACTGCGGGAGCGGGAGCGGCTCATCTCGTCCGTGCTCACCGCGCCGGACGCCGAGTACACCTCCGGCGAACTGGAGGAGGGGGTCAGCATGACCCTCGTGCACTCCGAGGAGCGGGGCCGCATCGTGTTCGGCGCCCAGGGGCTGTCGGAACTCGAGGGACGGGACTACCAGCTCTGGGTGACCCACGAGAACGGGGCGGTCACCCCGGCCGGCCTCCTCGCCCTCGACGACGAGGGCGTGGCCGTTCCCGTCGTCGCCGCGGCCGACGCCGAGGGCGCTGAGGGCGTGGCCGTCACGATCGAGCCCGAGGGTGGATCCGAGCAGCCGACCACGGATCCCATCGCGGCGATGACGTTCAGCGGCTGACAGCCGGTGTCCGTGGCCTGACGGGAGTGTGCCCCCTCAGGCCACGGACACCTCCTCCGGCCGGGGCAGGGACCGCATCACCGGGGTGAGGGTGCACAGGGCGGCCGCCCCGGACACGAGCGCCATGGTCAAGAAGACCCATTCGGGTCCGGCGTGGTCGTAGACGAGCCCGACGCCGAGGATCCCCACGGGCTGGGACAGCATCGCCAGGAATACGACGGCGCCCAGGACGCGCCCCTGCCGCGCGTCGCCGACCGAGGCGGCCACGTACCCGTGGAACAGGGCGTTGGCGCTCGGGACGATGGCGAACACGCATCCGACGACTACCCCGAGCAGGAGCACGTTGGGGGCCGCGAGCAGCACGAGCGCGCCCAGCGGGGCCGACCACGCCGCCACGAGGAAGGTCGCCGACGGGCGCGCCCACCGGACGACCAGCCCCGCGACCAGGGACCCCACCAGGCCGCCGGTGCCGGCCAGGGAAACGGTCATGCCGATCTGGAGGTGGGAGGCGCCCTGCCCCTCCGCGGTCGCGATGATGGCGAGGAAGGACCCCGTGACGGTGAAGACCAGGTTGAACCCCAGGATCCACGCGATCATCGGCCGCAGAACGGGGTGCCTGACCAGCAGGACGAAACCGTCGGCCACCCCGCGCAGAGTCCACCCCTCAGCCTCGGAACGGTCCGCCTGCATGGGTCGGCGGACGGCCAGCAGCAGGACGGCCGAGGCCAGGTAGGTGACGGCCTCGACGGCGAACGGCAGCGCTCTTGCCAGGTTGAACAGCGACCCCGCGACCGGGGCGCCCAGGGCCGTGGTGCCGAAGAGGCGGATCTGGTTCTGGGCGGCGGCGTCCGCGAGCTGGGCGGCCGGGACCAGCTGTTTGGTCGCGGCCGTGGCCACGGGGTTGGCGATCCCCGTCATGGTGGCGGAGGCGACCGCCACGCACGCGATGAGCGGGATGGACGCGTGCCCGGCCAGCAGTAGGCCGGTGAACAGGACGAGGAGGGCCAGCCGTCCCAGGTCGCAGACCAGCAACACCGCGCGCCGGTTGATCCGGTCGGCGAGGGCCCCGCCGAGGACGGCGGAGACCATCGCCGCCGTCACCTGGGCGGCCCCGATCGCACCGGCCTGCGCGGCCGATCCCACGAGGGCGAGCACCAGGAGCGGGTAGGCGACCTCACCGCTCTCCTTGCCCAGTCCGGCCAGGAACCTGCTGGTCCAGAGCGCCTGGAAGTCGCGGTTGCGCAGAAGCGCCCGGGACCCGTTCGCCCCGACCCGGCACGGGGCCCGTCCGGGTGGCCCGGACGGGCCCCGCCGCTCGGTGGTCATGTGGACCGGTGGAACGCCGTGGGAACCGGTCTGGAAGGCCGATCGGGGGGTGCGGATCTCATGCCGCCATTATGCGCGCACGACCGACCTTCCCGTGGTACGCCGACCCACGGATTCGGCGGCCGCCTCGATGGTGCGCGGGGTGCGTTCGACGTAGGCCACGACCAGGGCGACTGTGAGCGATCCACCAGCCACGAACAGGTACGACGCACCCCATCCGCCCGTCAGCTCGCCCACGAGGCCGAAGAGCAGCGGCCCGCCCAAGGCGATCCCGCTGCCCACTCCCTGGACGAAACCGGAGAGGGCGCCCGCCCCTCCGGGGGTGGTGCTGCGCGTGTTGATCATGGTCATGGTCACCACGAACAGGCTGGTGCCCATGCCGAGGAAGACCGCCCACAGGGGTGTCAGGTGCTCGGGGGCCACCGCGACTCCCAGGTAGCCGATCGCGTACCCGGCCACGCCGAGCGCGATGATCGGGAAGGTGTTGGCCGAACGCACGGTGGCGGTGGGCGCGACCAGACCGAACAGCAGGCTCACGCCGACCATCAGCGACACCATGCTCCCGGCGAAGGCGTCGGTGTGCCCGGCGTCGGCGAGCAGGGTCGGCAGCCACGTGAAGAGAGTGAAGACGTTCCAGGTGACCATTCCGAACAGCAGGGCCATGCGCCAGGCCATGCCCACGCGCCAGACGGGGCGGGCCAGCGCGGTTCGGGTCGGGGCGGGCACGGCCTGGGCGGTGTCGCCCCGGGTGGGGCTCAGCCACTGGAGGACCCACAGGCCGGCGGCCGCCAGGGCGATCACGGCCCACGCGCCGATGGCGAGGCGCCATCCGACGGCCTCGGCGAGGGGAACGGCGACCAGCGGCGGGAAGAGGGCGCCCGTGTGGATGGCGACCATCTGAACGGTGCTGAGCGTCGCCAGGCGGTCGGGGAAGTACTGCTTGATCAGGGGCGGCAGCACGACGTTGCCCAGCGCCGCGCCGGCGAGGGCCACGGCGGTCAGCACCAGCAGGGTGCCGGTGTCGGGCGCGAAGGCGCGCAGGGCCTGGCCGAGGGCGGTGAGCAGCATGCTCAGAACCGCGGTGAGCTCCGGGCCCAGGCGACGCATGATCGCCGGGGTGACCAGACCGAAGACGGCGAAGGCGATCAGCGGCAGGGTGCCGAACACGCCGATGACGGTGGCGGCGAAGCCGAACTCGTCCCCGACCGTGGTCAGCAGGGGTGACAGGGCGGTGACCACCAGGCGCAGGTTCAGTGCCGCGCAGGTGATCGCCAGCAGGGCCAGGGTGCGGCCTCGGAGGGCTCCTGTGGGAGCCGTGGTGAGCGGCCGGACCGACGGTCGGTCGGTGGCGGCCGCGACGGAGGAAACGCTCATGACGGCGACGGACGTCCCTTGTTGTGCGGTGATGCGGCGCTGCATCAGAGCGGGGTCGACCGGCGGGCGACGCTGCCTGCCCGGAAAGGATCGGCTTCCCTGGGCGAGCCAAATACGACCTTTTCAAGGAAATGTTATGCACAAAGCGGTCGCATACACAACTTTCCGTACTTAATACGGCTACTATGGGGTTATGGCTGATCTCGACGAACTTGATACGGCGATCCTGGCCGAACTCCAGTCGGACGCACGACGCACCAACCGGGACGTGGCCTCAGCGGTGGGCGCGTCCCCGACCACGACGCTGGACCGGACCCGCGCGCTCAGGGAGAGGGGTGTGATCCGGGGCGCACTGCTGGACGTCGACCTGGAGCTCATCGGCCGACCGGTGCAGGCACTCATCACCGTGCGCATCGTCAAGCCCTCACGGCACAACATCGAGGCGTTCCGCGACTGGGTGCGCTCCCTTCCCGACACCCTGTCGGTCTTCGTGACCTCGGGAAACGAGGACTTCCTCATCCACGTCGCCCTCCCGGACAACGACAGCCTGTACGCGTTCGTCGTCGACAAGCTGACGGAGCGGCCGGAGGTCGCCGACGTGCGGGCGTCGATCGTCTACGAACACCTGCGCAACGACCGCATCGCCCCCGCCACGGCG
>NZ_ANBC01000854.1 GCF_000341125.1 Nocardiopsis lucentensis DSM 44048
CGGGGCGCGCTCCCCGAGCGGATCCGCCCGGCCCGTCGGATCGGGCTCCTGGGCGGTGCGGTCGGCACGAGCGCCTCGGCCCCGTCCGGGTCGTCGCCGCTGCCGCTGGTCGTGGCCGGGGGCCTGCCGCTCGCGCCGTGAGACACGCCCCGATCTCAGTCGGGCGAGGGCGTGAGCAGCACGAACCCGGTCTGGAACGGATCGACGCACAGGGCCAGGCGCCCCACCCGGGGAACGTCGTCGGGGCCCATGACCACCTGACCGCCCGACGAGGTGGCCTGCGCAACGGCCACGTCGCAGTCGGTGACGGCGAAGACCGGATGCCAGTCCCCGCC
>NZ_ANBC01000855.1 GCF_000341125.1 Nocardiopsis lucentensis DSM 44048
AACTCCCGCCCCTCGGCGCCGCCCGCCGGGGCGATGATCCGATAGGGCTCAGGACTGTCCGGAAGGGCGAAGTCCTGGTAGCGCCAGCCGAACAGCTTGGAGTAGAAGGACAGCGCGCCCGCGCTGTCCGGCGTCCACAGCTCGACCCAGCACAGGCTGTTGGCCTGGTCGGTGACCCCCATACCCGGGAAGTCACGCGCCTCCCAGAGCCCGAAGTCCCCGCCCTGGGGATCGGCGCAGAACGCCATGCGGCCGAACGAGAGGGCGTCCGTCGGCCCCTCGTGCACCACGCCGCCGAGACTCACCACGGCACGGGCGGTCTCGTCGACGTCGCCGGTGGCGAAGTAGACCGTCCACACCGGCCGCTGCCCCTCCTGCGTCAGCGGCCCGAGCCCGGCCAGCGGTATCCCGTCCAACTGGAGCATCCGGTACCCGCCCGTCTCCGGCGCCGCCTCGCTGGCGGTCCAGCCGAACACCTTCCGGTAGAAGGTGACGGAGGCCTCGATGTCCGGCGACCCCAGCTCGATCCAGCACGGGGAGCCGGGAACGAAGTCGGTGGTGATCATGGGTACCCCTTCTGCGTGTTTCCACGAAACGCACCACCTCCGAGTCTCTCCCTCCCCCGTGCCGGGAACGAGCCGCGACGCGGCAAAGACTCACACAACTCCCGCGTCGGACCGGTGTCCGGACCCGCCATCGCGGTCACCACCCTCCTCCCCGGGTCCCGGGCCGCGGGAGCCTGGGCCGCCGCAGCGCTGATCACCGCGTACCCGGTCCCCCACGTCGACGCGCTACGCACCGCGCCTGTGCGCGGTGGTCGTGGAACCGCGGCCCCGGCCGGACGCTCCTGACCTACTCAGCCGCCCCCGGCCCACCCTCGGAGGAGCGCCTCGCCCCGCTCTCCGCCGCCACACCGTCAGGTGTCCCCGATGGCACGACCGCCCACCACACGCCCGCGATCGTCCCGACCGACAAGACGCCGCCGACCGCCGACGTCAGCGCGTCGGGGGCCACCACCGACTGCCCCCGCAGCGCCTGCCAGGTGGTCAGCGCGAACAGCCCCGCGTACGCCGCCGCGACCACGACCACCAGTCGCACCCGGGCCCGCGCGCGCCGCGGTCCCCGGCCGGACCGCGTCACCGCCGTCAGGGCCAGCGCGAACAGGATCATCACCTGGAGCCCGTGCAGCCCCACGAAGTGCGGCACCCTCAGGTCCCCCGCGACCGTGCTCCACCCGACCAACGGCAGCCCCGGACCGCCGTCGGGCGCGCCCACGGTGTGCGCGCCGATCACGTCCGACCCGCCGCCCGCCAGAGCGGCCTCCTGCTCGGGTGTGGCGGGGGACATGAGCAGCGCCACCGGCATGCC
>NZ_ANBC01000856.1 GCF_000341125.1 Nocardiopsis lucentensis DSM 44048
GGGGTCCCCGGTCCGCCTCCGCGCCAGCAGGACGCCCACGGCGACGTTGGCCGCCCACACCGTCATGATCACGGCGCCCATCCCGTTGAAGACCAGGGCGTCGAGCGTCGTCTCCACGTTGAAGTGGCTCCGCCGCCCTCGCAGGACCTGGACCACGATGGCCACCAGTTCGACACCGACGAGGACGGCGATCACCGAGCCGAGCCGGCGCCCGCCGGGCCGGACCAGCGACAGCAGCCAGGCGAGCGTCACGTTGTACACGGCGATGGACAGCGCGAACCGGGCGGGCTTGGCCCAGATCGGCTCCCCGACCAGGACCCGGCCGTCGACCGCGGTCCCCACCAGCGACGCCGCCAGCACGAGTCCGGCCAGGGCCGCCGTCAGCACCAGGGGTCGGTGCCAGTCCAGCACGGTTCTCAGGAAGAGGGGGAAGCACACGGGGCACCTCGGAGCAACCGTCACCTTCTGTTACCGGTCTCCTCCTACCCCGCCCAACGGCTCACAGACGGAGTTCGAAGACCATCCGGTCCACACCGGGCGCCTCGTAGTCGGCGTGCGGCCCCGTCACCTCGAAGCCGAACGCCCGGTGGAAGGCGATCGACCGCTCGTTGACCGGCGAGGTGATCGCCCGCACCACCGTCCGCCCCTCGGCCCGGGCGGCCGCCGTGAACCGCTCGTACAGCCGGCTCGCCAATCCCGACCTGCGGTGCTCCGGAGCCACTCCGACGAAGTGCACGTAGGCCTCCTCCGGCTCAGAGGGCGACGCGAACCCCACGAGGAAGCCCGCCAGCTCCTCCCCGAACTCGGCCGTGAGGCTGCTGGTGTGGAAGTGGTCGAGGAACAGCCGGGGCAGCACTCCCGAGATCGGTCGCCCCCACCAGTCGTCGCACACCGCGATGATCCGCGCGTGGTCGGAGGGGCGGGCGGTACGGATGTCGACATCGGACACGGGAAGGGTCTCCTGCCATCTCGGGAGTCGGACGGGTGATGGTCATGCCCCGCCCTCGTGGGCGAACGGCCGGGTCACGATCGGCCGAACGCCTCTCGAAACGGCGACCGCACCGCGTCGGTTCCCATCACCGCGAACACCACGTGTCCGAACACCCCGGCGAACTCCCCGTCCAGATGTTCGGCGAAGGCCCCCGCCACCTCGGCGGGACGGTTTCCGAACACACCGCACCCCCACGCGCCCAGGACCAGGACGTCCGCACCCCGGTCGGCGGCCACCGCCAGGACGCCCCGGGCCCGGTGTACCAGCGCCCCGGGGATCCGGTCCGCCTCACCCGTCCGGTTCCGCTCGACCATCCGCCGGTTCGGCGCGGCGCACGTCAGAAAGGCCGCCACCACGGGGTCGGGCAGCCACCCGCCCCGGTCGTCCCGGAACACCGGGACACTCGGCGAGTAGATGACCCGGTCCGTGTAGAGCAGGCTCCGCTCGCTCCGATGGTGGTCGTAGAACTCCGGGCACGTCGTCAGCGACGCGTACAGTCCGCTCGACCTCGCCAGACTCTCCTCCTGGGCACGGGCCCCGTTGGCCACGCCCCCACCAGGGTTGCGGGCCGACGCGAAGTTCAGCGCCGCGACCTCACCGGCCCCGGCCAGCCGTGCGACGGCCTCCAGGGTGCTCTCACCCGTGACCTCGACCCGGGTCCTCCCCGTGCCCTCCGGCGCGGTCAGGCCCCGCAGCTCCTCGGGCGGATAGAGCCGTGTGCCCGCGCGCATCGCCGCGAGCGCCCCCGACAGGTCCACCGTGCGGCCGCCGGCCGTGTACCGCTCCGCCTCGACGGCGGTCCGGGTCTCCCGCCACACGCGGCGCAGTCTCTGGGACATGTACGTTCCCTCCGTCCTCGGCGGAGCACGAACCTACCGGCGGCGCGGCGGGGGCCCAACCACTTTTTCCCGGGCCCGGAAAACCGTTGGCCGCGGCGCCCGGACGTGGAGCATGCTCGAAGCATGGACCCCAAGCGCCGTGTCCGGACCTCCAAGTTCCTCTCCCTCGTCCTGCGCCACGACCCCTCCCGTGTGGGAATCACCCTCGACGCCGAGGGCTGGGCCGACATCCGCGCACTCCTGGACGGCTGTCGCCGCGCCGGTCGCCGCGTCACCCACGCCGAGCTGATGGAGGTCGTCCGCACCAACGACAAACAAAGGTTCGCCCTCAACGCCGACGGAACACGCGTACGCGCACGTCAGGGACACTCCGTCCCGGTCGACCTCGCCCTGGCGCCCGCCACTCCGCCGGAGCTGCTCTACCACGGCACGGTCGGCCGATTCCTGCCCGCGATCACCGCCGAGGGCCTGCGCTCCATGGGCCGCCACGACGTCCACCTGTCGGCGGACGAGGCCACCGCTCGCAAGGTCGGCTCCCGCCGCGGCGCACCGGTCGTGCTGGTCGTCGCCGCCGGACGCATGCACGCCGACGGGTACGCCTTCCGGATGAGCGACAACGGCGTCTGGCTGGTCCCCGAAGTCCCACCGGAGTACCTGGGCGAACCCGTCAGTCGGGCCTGACCGCGCTGAAGATCGCCGTCCCGGGGATCATCCGGCCGCGGATCGGCCCCCAGCCGCCCCAGGCCCGGTCGTGTCCCTCCGGCCACTCCGGTTCGACCACGTCGCGCAGGACCAGCCCGGCCCCGGTGATCCCCCGGATCCAGTCCCCCATGGTCAGGTGGTGTTCGACGTAGACCGCCCGCCCCCGGTCGTCCTCCTCCACGTAGGCGCGCCGGTCGAAGTAGGACTGGCACACGGTGAACCCGTGCTCGGTCGGGTCGTCCGGGAAGCACCACCGCACCGGATGGGTCACCGAGAACACCAGGCGCCCGCCCGGCCGCAGCACCCGCCCCGCCTCGGCGAGCGCGTCCGTCGCGGCGGGAACGAACGGGAACGCCCCGAAGGCCGAGAACACCACGTCGAACGACGCATCCGCGAACGGCAGTCGTTGGGCGTCCGCCTGCGCCGTGGGCACCGCGAGCCCGGTCTCCTCGTCGATCCGCCGCGCGTGCTGGAGCTGGCGCGAGGCGAGGTCGACTCCGACGACCTCCCGTACGCCCTGGGACCGCAGCCACCGGGCGCACTGGCCCGCGCCGCACCCGACCTCCAGGAACCGCCCGTCACGTGTGTTCGCCAGGTCGAGCAGGTCCGCGTCGGCCTCGGTCAGTCCCTCGGGACACCACACGAACCCGGTGTCCCCGAGGAAGCCCCCGTGGTCGGCCTGATAGGCGTCCGCCGCCGCGTCCCACCACAGCCGGCCCGCCCGGGCGCTCTCCCACGGACCGACCGCACGCCGTTCGACCCATCCCGGGTCCGGGTAGTCAGCCTCGTCCGGCACGGTCGCCCGCCTCCTCCTCGCGCGCGGCACGCGCGCCGTCCGACTCCGCGCCGCCGCCGTCGTCGTCCGATCCGCCGTCGGCCGCGCCCGGGGCCGACCGGGCCTCCCGCGCGTCCCGAACCTCGCGGCGGACGAGGAACACCCATCCGCCGATCGCGATGAGCGTGAACACCCACCACTGCACCGCGTAGGACAGGCTCATCCCCGATTCCAGCTCCTGCGTGGCGACGCGTTCGGGGGCCGGGTCGGGAACCGGGTCCTGGCTGGTGAGCTCCACATACCCGCCGTAGACGGGATAGGGCAGCTCCTCGGCGAGCGCGTCGACGTCGACGATCATGATCTGACCCTCGGGCAGGCCGCCACGGTCGTGCACCCCGGTGTTCTCCTCGGTCTCGGAGAACTGGAGGCGGCCCTTGACCTCGATCTCGCCCTCGGGCGCCGGCGGCACCTCCGGTGTGTCCCGGGCGGTCTCGCCCGGCGGGATCCAGCCCCGGTTGACCAGGACCGCGGCCCCGTCGTCGGTCACCAGCGGCGTGAGCACGTGGAACCCCACACCGCGCGAGCCGTCCCGGTTGCGCAGCAGGAGCTGGTGTTCGGTGTCCCAGGTTCCGGTGACCTCGACCGTGCGCCACCGATCGTCCCGGTCCACGGTCCCGCCGACCTCGGTGAGGTCGGAGACGGGCACCGGATCGGCGGACAGGTTCCCCTGTTGCAGGTCGACCGCGGCGCTGCGCTGCTCCCAACGGTCCAACTGCCAAAAACCCAGCCACACGAAGCTGGGAACGATGAGCACGACCAGCGCGTGGAACGCCAGCATGCGTGAGGAGAACAGGACTCTGAGCACGTCTTCGAGGTTATGAGACGTCCCCGGCCTCCCCGCACCGCCCCCGCCCGGGCACGCGGAACGCCTCCGGGGCCGTGCCGGGCACGCGAAGGGCGGGGCCCGGAACACCGGAACCCCGCCCGAACAGCCTTTGTCGTGGACTCGCCGTGGGGCTAGACCTCGTCCTCGGCGCCCGCCGCCGCGCGGCGCTTGCGTGCGAAGTACAGACCGGCGCCACCGGCCCCGATCGCCGCCAGACCGGCCGCGACCAGACCGCCCAGGGCGGTGCCGGTCACCGCGAGCTGCTCGTCGGCCTGCGGCTTGCGGTCGTCGCCGGTGGAGGAGGAGTCGTCGCCGTCGGAGCC
>NZ_ANBC01000857.1 GCF_000341125.1 Nocardiopsis lucentensis DSM 44048
CACCGTTGTCGCCGTCGTTGCCGTCGTCACCGTTGTCGCCGTCGTCACCGTTGTCGCCGTCGTCACCGTCGTTGCCGTCATCACCCCCGTCGCCGTCGTCGCCGTCGTCACCGTCGTCGCCGCCGTCGCCGTCGCCGCCGCCGTCGCCGCCGTCATCCGAGATCTGCTCCATACAGGCGGCCTCGGCGAGACCGAGCACGGACACCGCGTTGCCGCAGATCTCGACGGCCGCGTCGACCGGGACGATGATCTGGTTGCCGCTGGCCACACCGCCGGAACC
>NZ_ANBC01000858.1:0-2926 GCF_000341125.1 Nocardiopsis lucentensis DSM 44048
GGGGAGGCCTGGATGACGTTGACGATCGTGGTGCACTCGGCGCTGGAGCCGCCCAGGATCGCGATCGAGTTGCCGCAGACGTTGAGGGCGACATCGACCGGGACGATGATCTGGTTGCCGCTGGCCACACCGCCGGAACCGTTCGTGGACGCGGTGGACGCGGGCTCGCCCTCGGACTCCTCCTCCAGGGCCTCGACCACCTCGACGCAGTCGGCCTCGGAGATCCCGCCGACGGCGACCGCGTTGCCACAGGCGTCCACGGCGGCGTCGACCGGGACGATGATCTGGTTGCCACCGGCCACGCTGCCGGAACCGTCGGTGGTGGCGCCCTGCCCACTGGTCTCGTACAGCACCTCGGACACCTGGTCGCACTCGGCGCCGGAGATGCCCAGTACCGCGAGCGAGTTGCCGCACAGGTCGGCCTGGACGTCGGCGGGGACGACGACCTGGTTTCCGCCGGCCACGCTGCCGGAACCGTCCGTGGACGTGTCGGCGAGGGCCGCGGTCAGGGGGGCGACCACGAGTCCGGCGGTGAGGACGGTTGCGAAGGGGTAGCGGAGTGTGTTGCGCATCGTGCTGCTTGGACCTTTCACGGAAGACGGCCAGGCGGTCACGCCGAAGTCGGCGTGAAACACCGTGGGCGGAACCGGGTGCGTGTTCGACCGCGAAGCGATTCCACCGTCACGGCGAAAGCGGGCCCGTCACCAGTGGCGGTGAATGAGGCGGGCGGCCCGCGTACGTGCGGAGGTCGCGGTTCCTTGGGGTTCTCCCCTTGCGAGAACCGGCGACGGACCGAAACGTTAGCAAGCCACTGGTGACGCGCAGGCGTTTTTCAGAAATGTTTATCCGCACCACGAACACTTTACGCACATGCAATGCGACGCAGTGAAGTAATTCCTGGTCAAAGGCTGGCCTTTGATTACTCTGCGCACACAGGCAGAAGCATTCTGTCGCCATTCCCGGGGAAGAAAATTTTGCGCCCTTGACCCGAAGTCCACTAATCAACTTCGTGGACTAGCGCCCGTAACCACGACCGAACGCCATTTCACCCACCCGAATCCACCCCGTTATAGCAATATGACCGATTCACGCAGAAAGCCTGAAATGAGATAATCTCGTCCGGGGAGGAGTCCCCCGGGCCCCGACACGCCCCCCGCGGGGACCGTGCCTCCGCCCCCGGACCCAGACCATGGACGGGGGCTCGAGCACGCGAGCGGCCGAGCCGCGCTGCCTAACCGCACACCACGGCAAACCAGACACATGGGACACGCGTCCCACTCAACGGACACCCCGACCAGCCCCGCGCTCCAGGAGCCACCGAATGCCGTCACGTCCCCCGAACCCCCGGACCCCGTTGAGCACCAGCGCAGCGCTGCTCGCGGGCGCGCTCCTCGTCACCGCCTGTTCCCCCGGCGACCCGACCGACGACACCGGGGGAGACGCCGCCCTCCAGGGCTCCACCGCCTCACCCACGGAATCGCCCGCCACCCCACCCGAGAACACCGGCCCCCTCACCATCGCCTTCGGCGGCGACGTCATGTTCGAGGGCATCCTCGAACCCCGGCTGAACGACCCGTCGACCGCCCTGGGCCCCATCGCGAGTCGGCTCTCCGCCGCCGACCTGGCCATGGTCAACCTGGAGACCGCCGTCACCGAGGGCGGCACCCCCGCCCCGAACAAGCAATACGTCTTCCGTGCCCCCGCCACCGCCCTGGACGCCCTGGACGCGGCGGGCGTGGACGTGGCCTCCGTCGCCAACAACCACGGCATGGACTACGGGACGGACGGGCTGGCCGACACCCTCGCCAACGGCGAGGCCTCACCGGTCGCCCTGGTCGGCGCGGGCGACGACGCCGACGAGGCCTACGCCCCCCACGTCGCCGAGGTCAACGGGCAGTCGGTCGCCCTGTTCGGTGCCACCGACGTTCTGGACGACCACCTCATCGAGGCCTGGACCGCGGGCGAGGGCAAGCCCGGTCTGGCCTCCGTCAAGGGCGAGGCGCGCGGGCGGATGCTGACCGCCGTCTCCGAGGCCGCCGCCGAGCACGACAACGTCGTCGTGTTCCTGCACTGGGGCCTGGAGGGCTCGCACTGCCCGATCGGGCACGCCCCCACCCTGGCCCAGGAGCTGGTCGACGCGGGCGCCACCGCCGTCGTCGGCGGCCACGCCCACGTCCTGTCGCCAGGCGGCTTCGTCGGAGACTCCTACGTCCACTACGGACTGGGCAACTTCGTCTTCTACAACTTCGACGGCCCCACCGCGGAGAGCGGCGTCCTCACCCTCACCCTCGACGACGGGCGCGTCACCGAGTCCGACTGGGCACCCGCGCAGATCCAGGGCGGAGTCCCCGTCCCCTACGAGGACGCGGCCGCCGACCAGGCCCACCAGACCTGGGCGGGCATGCGCGACCAGTGCGGACTGCCCCTGACCGACTCACCCGCGTAGGAGCCCCGCTCTCGCCTACAGACCGGGCGCCGCGACACCATGGCGCTCGGCGACGGCGGCGATCTCCGACAGGAGCGCGTGACGGCGCGCCGTGCCCAGGTAGGCGGCACGCACCCCGTTCGCGGCCAACCGCACCAGGTCGGCCGGGGACAGCCCGAGCGCGTGGGCGGTGCGGTACTCGCGGGTCAGGTCGGTGCCGAACATCGTGGGGTCGTCGGTGTTGAGCGTGACCAGCAGTCCGGCGTCCAGCATGCTCGGCAGCGGGTGGTCACCGATCTCCCCGACCGCGCGTGTGCACACGTTGGAGGTCGGGCTGACGTCCACCGGAACCTGTTCGTCGACCAGGCGGGCGACCAGGTCCGGGTCCCGCATCGAGTCGATGCCGTGGCCGATCCGCTCCGCGCGCAGCGCGTCCAGTGCCTCGCGCACCCGTTCGGGGCCGCCGTGCTCACCGGCGTGCGGCAGGCTCCCCCGGCCCCC
>NZ_ANBC01000858.1:2931-11342 GCF_000341125.1 Nocardiopsis lucentensis DSM 44048
GGCCCGCCGCGCGAGCCCGGCCGAACACCCCCGCGTACTGCTCCAACGGGGTCTCCACCCCGCCGACCCCGAACCCGACCACACTGTGCGGCGCGTCCTTCAGCACGGCCTCGACCGTCCGCTCCGCGCTCTCCAACCCGAAGTCGGCCGGGAAGTCCGGAATCCACCGGAGTTGGATGCCGTGGTCGCGCTCGGCCGCCACCCTCGCGTGCTCGATCCCGTCGAAGACCACCCGGGCGGGGACCCCGCGCATGAGGTGCCCGTACAGGCTCACGTGCAGCTCCGCGTACCGCACGTTGTGCTCGACCAGCCTCTCGGCCACCACGGACGCCAGGAGGGCGAAGTCCTCCTCCTCCCGCAGGGCGCCCACGGACTCCAGGTACACCTCGACGAAGTGCGGGAAGTCGCTGAAGGCGTACCACTCGCGAAGGGACTCCAGGTCGTCGGGGACCTTCGTCAGCCCGTGCTTGCGGGCCAGGGTGAACAGGGTGTCCGGGGGCATCGAGCCCTCCAGGTGGACGTGGAGTTCCACCTTGGGCAGATCCCTGATGAGCGCGTCGACGGCCGCCGGGGTCGGGTTGGTGTCCATGGGCGCGAGACTACGCGCGCGGGCACCCCGTCCCAACCCCGGGCGGCACGAGCTCACACGGGCCCGTGAGATCCCGTTGGAACCCCGGCGGCGCCCGAACCGTGTCCGCCTTGGTCCTCCGCTTCGCTCTAGGCCTCCGGGACGCCGTTCACCCGGCGCGGCACGCCCAGCGGATTGTCGTCGCGCAACTCGGGCGGCAGCAGCGGCTGGGGGACGGACTGGTAGGTGACCGGTCGCAGGAACCGGCGGATCGCCGTGCTGCCGACCGACGTGTGCCCCGGGGCCGTCGTCGCCGGGTAGGGCCCGCCGTGGGTCATGGCGTGCGTGACGGCCACGCCCGTGGGCCACTCGTTCCACACCACACGCCCAGCCAGGGCGGCCCCCATGGACAGGAGCACGGGCGCGACGGCGTCGTCCTCCTCCCCGTGCACGGTGACCGTGAGCTGACCGTGCAGTACGCCCGCCAGGTCCGGGAGCCGTTCCTCGTCGGCGTAGGTGACCACGAGGGTGGCGGGGCCGAAGCACTCACGCAGGAGGTCGTCGGTGTGCGTCATCAGGGCGTCCAGGTCGGTCCTCAGCAGGGTGGGAGACCAACCGTCAGTGGTCGCACTCCCCCTGACCAGCACCTCGGTGGCCGGGTGGTCGGAGAGGTCGCCCAGGACACGGGCGAAGCCCTCGCCCACCCGCTCGTTGAGCAGCGGTGCCGCGGCGCGCGCCGCGAAGTCCTCGACCAGGGAGTCCAGCGGGGCGTCCTCGGGGACGAACACGACCCCGGGCTTGGTGCAGAACTGCCCGGAGCCCAGGTTGGCCGACTCCGCGTAGCCGGTGAGGATCTCCTTACCGCGCGCGGCCATCGCGGCGCGCGTGACGAACACCGGGTTGAGGCTGCCCAGCTCTCCGTAGAAGGGAATCGGGTCCGGGCGGGAGACCGCCAGGTCGTACAGCGCGCGCCCGCCAGGGATGGAACCGGTGAAGCCCACAGCGCGGGTGCGCGGATGGGTGACCGCGAGCTTACCGGTCTCGACCCCGGTGACCAGGGTGAACGCACCCTCGGGGGCGCCGGCCTCACTGAGTGCCGCGGTGAGCAGCTCGGCGGTGCGCCGCGCCAGCCCCGGGTGTCCCGGGTGACCCTTGACCACGACGGGGCATCCGGCGGCCAGCGCGGAGGCGGTGTCTCCGCCCGCCGTGGCGAAGGCGAAGGGGAAGTTGCTCGCGCCGAACACCACGACCGGACCGAGCGGCACGAGAAGGCGTCGTACGTCCGGTCGGGGCGTACCCCACTCCGGGTCGGCCTCGTCGATCCCCGCCTCCAGGTGGGCGCCGTCCACCGCGACGTCGGCGAACAGCCGCAGCTGGAAGGTCGTGCGGCCGAGCTCCCCTCGGCAGCGCGCCTCGGGGTAGTGGGCCTCGGCCATGGCGAGGGGGACGAGCTCGTCGGCGGCGGCGTCCAGCGCGTCGGCGGCGGCCCGGAGCAGGCGGGCGCGGTCGGCCGGAGCCATCGCGGCCAGACGCGGGGCCGCGGCGGCCGCCCTTTCCATGACCGCGTCGAGTTCGTCGGGGGTGGTGTCGGGGGCGGCGGTGGTCATGCCTGAACCTCCAGCGGGGGGTGGGTACGCGTCCTTGGGAACGTTCCCACACTGCCACGTCCCCGACCGGAAAGTGTCGGACCCACGGGGTAACGTCCGCCCCACACGAACAGTGACGATGACAATCCATGCCAGAGACGACGAAGGGGACATCCGTCACATTCGACGGAACCACCTTCATGACCTCGGACAACACCCGTATCACGGGGACAGCGGGCACTTCCGCAACGATCCCTGGAACGAAACTGGAATTTCCACGGAACCAGGTGATTCCGGAAAGGCATCATAGGTGGCGTGACGACAAATCCCCGAAGCTCAACGTCCCAGCGGCCGCGACGGTCCCCTGGCGGCGCGAACGGGTCCCACGTGTCGCGCGAGAGCCGTGGGCCGGCCAACCTCGCCGCCGAGGACCTCGCCTTCGCCCAGGCTCCGCTCCGCAGACTCCCCGCACAGCAGCGCAGCATGCTCAGAGTCCAGCGCATGCTCGACTGCTGCGCGGAGCTCCTCGACGAGATCGGCTACGACAACCTCTCCACCACCCGCATCGCCGAACGCGCCGGCGTCGCCATCGGGTCGGTCTACCAGTTCTTCCCGGACAAGAAGGCCATCACCCAGGCCCTCGGCCTGCGCTTCCTCGACCAGTTCGGCGCCCGCGTCACCGAACGCCTGGCCGACGCCTCCTTCTCCCACTGGACCGTGGCCGTCGACACCGTCATCGACGAGTACATCGACATGCACCGCACGATCCCCGGCTTCCGGAGCCTGCACTTCGGCGACATCGTCGACCGCAGGCTCCTCCACGGCGGCGCCGACAACAACCGGGTCATCTCGGTCCGTCTGCGCGGGATCATCGTCTCCGTCACCGGCATCCCCGACACCGACGACCTCGACCGCGCCATCCACGTGGCCGTCGAAGCCGCCGACTCGGTGCTCAAGCTCGCGTTCCGCCATGACCCGGAGGGCGACCCCGACCTCATCCGCGAGGCCAAGCACCTGGTCAGCAGCTACCTGTCCGACTTCTCCCAGCGCAACGGAGGCGACGACCCGTGGTAGCCGACGCCAGCACCCTCACCCGCCCCCTCACCGGAACGGCCGCCGGTGTCCCCTACCTGGCCCTTCCACCCGCGGCGAGTGACGCCCCGGCACCGCTCGTCCTCGCACTGCACGCCTTCGAGCCGCCCCGTGGTGAGGCCGCCCTGGCCGGGGCCGTGCCCATGGCCCCGCTCCCCGCATGGCGCGTGTACCTGGGCCTACCCCTGTTCGGGGCCCGCCTGCCCGAGGGCGGCGTCGCCGAGATCAACCAGCGCGGTGAACGCGACTACCTCGTCGAACTGTTCGGCCCGGTGGTCGAGGAGGCCGCCGCCGAACTGCACCGCGTCGCCGACGCCCTCCGCGCGCTCCTCCCCGTCACCGAGGACCCCGTCGGCCTGGTGGGCGTCGGGGCCGGAGCCGCCGCCGCGCTGCTCGCCCTCGCCGAGAGCCGTCTGCCGATCGGCGCGGCCGCCGTCATCAACCCCGTCGTCGACCCCGCCCTGGTCCTCGCGGCCCGCGAGCGGCGCACGGGCGCCCCCTACGAGTGGACCGACCAGTCACGCCAGACCCGTGAGTGGCTGGACTTCACCGCCCGCGCCGGAGACGTCGCGCACGGCCGTACACCACTCCTCATCGTCAACGGCGGACGGGACGACGTGGTCTCCCCCGGGGACGGCCTGGCCCTGCACGACGCGCTCAGCGCCCAGGGCGCCGAACATGCCCTGCGTCACATCGTCGTCCCCGACCTGGCCCACACGATCGGCCCCGAGCCCGGCCTCGAACCCGGACCGCTCACCCCGGCCGGCGTCCTCACCGACCGTGCCCTCACCGAGTGGCTCCACCGGCACCTGACCTCTTCCGCGCAGGTCCGGGCATCCGCCGAAGGCTGACGGACCCCTCCCACGGCGCTGCGCGCATCCGCCCGCGCGCCTCCGGCACCGGCCGTTCATCGTGTGCACCATCCGCCCTCTCCCCACAGCCGTTTGGCGGACGCCGCCGCGACAGCTGGTGCACGTTCCATGGGATCATCCAGTGGCGACCGCGCGAGCGGTCCACCTGACCGTTTTCGACTCATCCATCAGGAGGGCGAACCACGTGACGGAACCGGCACCGGTCTTTGCCAGCGGGGTCGACAACGAGCGGATGAACGCGCAACTGCGCTTCCTACTGGAAGTCGACAAGCTCAAGCGCGTCCTGCGGCAGAACCTGCTGGTCGACGGCTCCCGCCGGGAGAACGCGGCGGAGCACTCCTGGCACCTGGCCCTGGCCGCGCGCACCTTCGCCGAGTACGCCCCCCAGGGCACCGACATCGACCGGGTCACCGAGATGCTCGTCCTGCACGACATCGTCGAGATCGACGCCGGGGACACCTACGTCTTCGACCAGGTCAACACCGAGACCCAGGCCGAGCGCGAACGCGCCGCCGCCGACCGCATCTTCCCCCTGCTGCCCGAGGACCAGGCAGAACGGGCGCGCGAGCTGTGGAACGAGTTCGAGGCGCGGGACACCCCCGAGGCCCGCTTCGCCCGAGCCGTCGACCGCCTGGCGCCCATGCTGGCCAACTGGCACAACGAGGGCGGCACCTGGCTGCGCTTCGGGATCACCCGCGCCCAGGTCATGGAGAAGGTCAAGCTGATCGCGGAGGGCTCCGAGGCCCTGGGCGCCTACGCCACCGCACTGGTGGAGGACGCCAACCGACGCGGGTACTTCAAGGGTTGAGGAGGGCCCCGGGCCGGGAGGGGCTCAGATCCGGCCCATGACGAGCTGGAGGGCGGCGGTCAGCCCCACGACGACCACGCACACCCGCAGCGCCGCCGGACTGAGCCGGCGCCCGTAGCGCGCGCCCAGGTGCCCGCCGATGATCGTGCCGGCCGCGATCAGCGCCACCGCGGGCCAGGCGGGCGCGGCGAAGACGATGTAGAACACCGCCGCCGTGCTGTTGGCGATGGTCGTGAGGACGTTCTTCAGGGCGTTGAGGCGTTGGAGGTCGTCGTCCAGGGCCGTACCCAGAATGCTCAACAGGATGATCCCCTGCGCCGCCGCGAAGTAGCCGCCGTAGGCGCCGGTCGCGTAGCAGCCCATGGGAAGCAGCGGCCCGCCGTTGGCGGACGCGGGCCTGCGCGACCGCGCCCACGCGGAGATCCGGGGCTGGAAGAGGATGAGGACGCACGCCGCGCCGATCATGAACGGCACGACGGTCTCGAACACCCCCGGCGGCAGGTAGACGAGGAGCGTGGCCCCCGTGATCGCGCCGACGAAGGCCGCGCCGCCCAGACGCAGCATCCGGGTGCGCTGCCCCCTCAGCTCACGCCGGTAGCCGATGGTGCCGCTGAGCGACCCAGGGGCCAGCCCGATCGTGTTGGAGACGGTGGCGGTGATCGGAGGGTAGCCGAGCGCCAGGAGCACGGGGAAGGTGAACAGGGTGCCCGACCCGGCGATGATGTTGATCCCCCCGGCCGCGACTCCGGCCAGGAGGATGGCCGCGGCCTCCCACAGTCCCATCCCCGACACCCCAGCTCCGTTCCGGTCCCCGGATGACCGGAGAAGATTCCCCACAGACTACGAGAACCGGTCATCGGACCATGGGGCCGGGGTACCGGACCCGGGGCTCAGGAGACCCGGACGACGTCCTCGCGCAGCCGCTCGAAGGCGTCGCCGACGCCCTGGAGCGCCTTGCCCATCTCGGACGGGACGATCCACACCTTGTTCGCGTCACCGCGCGCGATCTCCGGAAGCTTCTGGAGGTAGTGGTAGGCGAGGACGTCCTGGTCGATCCGGCTCGCGTGCAGGGACTTGAACACGATGTGGATGGCGTCGGCCTCGCCCCGCGCCCGGAGCGTCTGGGCGTCGGCGTCGGCCTTGGCGGTGAGCATCTGCGCCTCGGCCGAACCCTTGGCCCGGAGCACCGCTGCGGAGCGCTCACCCTCGGCCCGCAGGACGGCCGACTGCTTCTCACCCTCGGCGCTGAGCAGCTGGGCGCGTTTCTCACGGTCGGCGCGCATCTGCATCTCCATCGCCTCCTGTACGGAGGAGGGCGGCTCGATGCCCTTGAGCTCGATCCGGCTGATCTCGATGCCCCAGTCGGACGTGGCCTCGTCCAGGACCGTCTTCAGCTCGCGGTTGATCTCGTCGCGGGAGGTGAGCGTGGCTTCCAGATTCATGCCACCGATGACGTTGCGCAGTGTGGCCAGGGTGAGCTGCTCGACCGCCTGGATGAAGTTGGCGACCTCGTAGGTGGCCCGGTAGGCGTCGGCGACCCGGATGTAGACCGCCGAGTCGACCTCCACCGCGAGGTTGTCCTCGGTGATCGCCGACTGCGGTGGGAAACTGACCACCTGCACCCGCCGGTCGATCCGTTCCCGTACCTGGTCCACACCCGGGATGACGATGTTGAATCCCGAGTTCAGCGTTCGGTGGAACTTACCGAACCGCTCGACGACGTCCTCCATCGAGTGCGGGACGATCCGCACGCTCCGCCAGAAGATGAGCAGCAGAACGGCGACGAAGAGCGCGACGATGATGATCGTGGTGGTCATGGGGCAACCCCCGTCTCGAAGCGGGGGGCGAAGATCAGCAGCGGCATCAGGGCGGCTCCGGAATTTCCCAACGGGGTCAGGGGAGCGGGCGCGGACCGCGCATCGGCGGCCCCACCCACCCGATGATCATAAAGCGCGCCGAAATGGAGCGATCCACTCACCGTTCGATGACGCTACCCCATACACCTCAGGAGCTACCACATCCGGACAGACATAGGAATTGTGGTCAATAGATTGCTCCGATTAACTCAATCCCAAATTGTCAGAAGGCGCGGGCGCTCCACCGGTCGCCGTCACGCTCCACCTTCAAGGGCAGGTCGAAGGTCTGCGACAGCGTGTCCGCCGTCATGACCTCGTCCAGCGGACCCGCGGCGACCACACCGCCCTCCCGCAGCAGCAGACCGTGCGTGAAGCCCACCGGGATCTCCTCCACGTGGTGCGAGACCACGACGAGTGTCGGCGCCGCCTCGTTGCGGGCGAGCGCGCCCAACCTCCGCAGCAGGTCCTCACGGCCGCCCAGGTCCAGCCCCGCCGCGGGCTCGTCCAGCAGCAGCACCTCCGGGTCGGCCATGAGCGCGCGGGCGATGAGGACGCGTTTGCGCTCTCCCTCGGACAGCGTGTGGAACTCGCGGTCGGCGAGGTCGCCCACACCCCAGTGGCCGAGCAGCGCACGGGCCCGCCCGTAGTCCGGGATCCCGTACTCCTCCCGGAACCGGCCCAGATAGCCGTAGGCGGCGCTGAGCACCAGGTCGATGACCGGGGTCCCCTCCTCGATCCGCCCCGCCACAGCGGCGCTCGCGTAACCGATCAGCGGCCGCAGTTCGAACACGTCGACACCGCCGAGCCGCTCACCGAGGATCTCCACCGAGCCCCCCGTCGGGAACAGCTGACTGGAGGCGACGTTGAGCAGCGTGGTCTTTCCCGCGCCGTTCGGTCCGAGGATGACCCACCGTTCACCCTCCCGGACCGTCCAGTCGACCCCGTTCAGCAGAGCCGAACCCCCGCGCCGCACCGTGACCCCGTTCAGGCCCACCACACGCCCGTCCATCGTCCTCCCTCACCTCACGTCCCGCACCGGTGCACCGGCCGACCTACCCTGTAGCAATGCATCTCACGTCCGCACCGCTCGTCGCCTGGGGCAACGCCTGGCTGTCCGGACACGTCGGGCTGGACGACGCCGTCGACGCCGTGGAGCGCCGCGGCGGCCCCAGCCTGATCGGGACAGTACCCGCCGACGACCTGCCGTTCGACAGTGGCGTCCCCCTCCGGTCCGCACTGGTTCGCCTGGGCGGCCTCGGGTTGTCGGTGTTCCGGCTCGCGCTGCCCACCTGGGGGGATCCGCTGGGACTGGTCGGCCCCAAGGAACTCAACCAGGCCGCCGTGGAGGCCAGGGAAGGCGTCCTGGTGCAGCTCGCCGGCGAACAGGTGGGCCTGGTGCCCACACCCGACCGGCGGGGATCATCCTACGTGGGCGTTTCGTGGACGCCGTTCCGGGCCACCAACGCCGTGCCCCAGGTTCCCGATCTGGCCGAGGCCGAGCAGCGGCTCAAGCTGACCCTCCTCGAGGTCACCCGGGCCCTGGAGGGGGTGGACGACGTCACCGGGTTCGGAGCCGAGGCCCTCGGCGCCCTGGAGACGCGGCAGTCCCCTCCGCTCGCGCACGGCTAC